>JBKPBV010000001.1:0-7037 GCA_046727055.1 Actinomycetota bacterium
GCCCGAGGCAGCGATCTGACCACCTTCAACGGTTCCCGCGAGGTGACGATCGCCGGGCGCTTTGATCAAGGCACGCGTACCCTGCCCTGGCTGCTGCGCGAACTTGATCATGCTGGAGTTGAGGTACGGGCGGCCGACGTACGGGTTCCGACGCTCGATGACGTTTTCCTGAGCCTGACCGGCCGAAGCCTGCGCGAGGACATTGAGGAGGTGGCTGCATGAGCACGATGGTTGCCGACACTCGAGCTGTGTTCCAGCGGGAAATGTCGCTTGTACTGCGGGATCCATTCTCGGTGATCTTCTCCCTAGTCCAGCCATTGGTATTCCTTGCCCTTTTTGGCCCGCTGTTGGCCGGGTCGGTAGATCCGGCAGCGATCAACGGCGCGTCTCCACTGCAGTGGTTCCTGCCGGGGGTGATCGTGATGATCTGCCTGTTCGGGACCAGCGCGACCGGCTCGAATCTGCTGTTCGAGATCATGACCGGTTCCTACGAGCGGGTGCTGGCCAGTCCGCTGCACCGCTCGGCGATCTTGATCGGCAAGGCCCTCAAAGAGCTGGCGCCGCTGGTCGTGCAAGCAGCCCTGGTGACTTTGGTGGCGATCCCGTTCGGGTTCCAGCTCTATCCGCTCCACGTCCTGGCCGGGCTGCTGCTGCTCGGTGTCTTCGGCGTGGGCTTGGGTGCGTTTTCCAACGCGCTGGCCATCGCTGCGCGGAAGCGGGAGTGGATGTTCTGGGCAGTACAGCAGTCGTTGCTTTTCCCGCTGTTGATCTTGTCGGGAATGATGCTGCCGCTGGAGGCGGGGCCGCGTTGGATCCAGGTGCTCGGCATGTTCAACCCGCTGACCTACATCGTTGACGCGGAGCGGGCGTTGTTCTTAGGCACCTTCAGCGATCCCGCGATCGGATGGGCCGTACTCGCGGCTGTACTCACCTGCGCAATTGGCCTCTGGGTCGGAGTCAAGCAGGTCGCTCGCAGCACCACATGATGGCCCCCGACTTGTCAGCGTGGGTGGCCGCTATAACGACCACTCACGCTGACAAGTCGGGATTAGACGTTCTCCTTGAGCCATGCGATGTCTGCGCCCTGGCCTTCCCGGCCGCCCGGAGTTTCCACGACGACCGGAACCGCTGCCGTGCGCACAACTTCCGCTAGCGGCTCAGTCCCGACCTCGCCGTCGCCGAAGTTGGCGTGCCGGTCGGCGCCGGAGTCGAAGGGGTCGCGCGAATCGTTGGCGTGCACCAGATCGATGCGGCCGGTGATGGCCTTGACGCGGTCGACGAGACCCACCAGTTCCTCACCGCCGGCATGGGCGTGGCAGGTGTCGAGGCAGAAGCCGACGGTGTCGCCGCCTTTGGCCTGGCCGATCGCATCCCAGAGTCGCGCAATCCGCTCCAGACGGCGTGCCATCGCATTGTCCCCGCCCGCAGTGTTCTCGATCAGCAACTGCACCGGCATCTCGAGCCCGTCGATGCACTTACGCCAGTTGTCGAAGCCGATCGCCGGATCGTCGTTCTTCAGCACGTGGCCACCGTGCACGATTACGCCGGCCGCGCCAACCTCGGCGGCGGCGTCCAGGTACTGCTGCAAAAACTTGCGGCTCGGAATGCGAATCCGGTTATTGGTGGTTGCCACGTTCAACACGTATGGCGAGTGGACATACATCGTGATGCCGGCCTCCTGCGCCGCGGCCTTGAGTGCCGCAGCGCCACCGGCGTACCTGATCTCTGGGCCCTTCCATGCCTGCGGGTCGCCCAGAAAGAACTGCGCCAGCGTCGCTCCACGGGCCACCGCTTCGGCGATGGGATCAACCTGGTCGCCGTGCCCGCCTACCTGCAACGTCACGTGTTCGACGCTCCGCCCTGACCAGCCCGCCACCAGTCGCGTACGCGGTTTGCCGCCGATCCACCGGCGGTCCCGGCAACCGAGCCGATCTTGCCCACGAGCTTGTACAACGGATCAGCCGAGGTTGTGAAGCTCTGCTTGTACGAATTGGCGGCGGCCTTCACTTCGTCGCTCATCGGCGCGTCCTTGTCATCGGAACGGTGGGGGTAATTCCCGGCAAGAATTTCGGCGTACTGCGGACCAGCCGCCCACTTCTGCAGCTCAGCAGCCCGCAACGCCGCGAGCGGGTGACTCTTCCCACTCAGTTGCAAAAGCTTCAGCACGCTGTCGCGTACGTCGCCCCGCGTCTCATACTCTTCTGCCTGGTCCAGGAAGCCAGCCACATCGATGTCATTGGGGTTCCGGGCACCGGCCAGACTCGCGTGCACCCGCAATACGGCGCTCGGATCCTGGGAGCACAGCAGACCAGCACGATCGCAGGACAACTCGGACTTCCGGAACCACTCGTTCAGGCCCAAGATGATCGCCCGGATGCTCCAGGCACCAATCGGCAGCCATTGCAGGGCGGCCGCGATGTTGATCAACGCGATCAGCATGGTGCGATAGACGGCATGGCCGGAGAGCACATGCCCGACCTCATGCCCGATGATGAACCGCAGTCCCTCGTCGTCCACCAGCTCGAGCATTCCGGTGGTGATCACGATGATCGGCTTGTCCATGCCGATCGCCATCGCCTGGGGAGCGGGATCCTGTTCGATGTAGAGCTCCGGAACCGATTCCAGGTCCAGAGTCGCCGCGCACTCATTCAGCATCTGCTGAATGTGTGGGTATTGGCGCGGCGAGACGCGGATCGCAGTGGCGAGGTAGAGCCACCGTATGCTGCGCTCGCCGATGGCTCCGGAAAGTGTCTTCAGAACTGAATCGAACCCGGGAATTGCACGCAGTGCCACTAGGGCGCCGCGGTCAGCTGGATGCTCGTACGCCCGCGAGCTGATGTCGGGAAACCGGATGCGCCCGCGAAGCGCCGGCAGGGATTCCGTGGTCATGCCCAGCAGCGTACGTGGGTGAAGCGGGGAGTCGGTCAGCCAGTCATCTGGAAGATGCCGCTCATGAGTCCCATCGTCAGCTGGAGGACGAGTCCAATGACGAGGTACGCGGCGCCGACGATGATGCCCGCCAGCGCCTTACTGTTCTGGAAGCCGGCGCGACGCGACATGATGAACGCCACGATGCTCAAGACGAGCCCGACTGTGGTCGTGCAGGGAATGATGGCCAAGATGAGACCGACGATCCCGAGGGTATTGCCGGGATCGGCTGCTGGCTGTGGTGTGGCCTGGTAGTCGGCCATGGTGTCTCCTCGTGCGCGCGGGTCCGGTTTCGGCAGAAACCTGGGTTAACCCACGTTGCCGCCGCCTCACACACGTTGCAACCTATGTGAAGCGTCAGCAAGGTGAGTCAACCCAGTTTTCTGCGGCGAGGGCGAGCGTATCGCCAGCACGGTTCGCTGCGTAGCCGGCGTGCATGAGCTGCAGCTAGATCCCCCATTCGTTCGCACCCTTTCTCGTGCTCGTAAGTTTCCGACCAGATGCGCGGAGACGAGGCCTGGAGGCGCCAGAGGCGTACGTTTCCCACCAAAACGGCGGAGACGAACGGGCCAGAGGGCCTTGAGACCGTTTCGAGCTGCACACGTAGCATCGGGCGGGGAACCGGTCGCTGCGGTGATTCGTACGGGGTGCCGATCAGCGGGTAGAGTTCAGCGTTGGCCCGGCGAGAGTTCGCCGCACCAGCAGCATTCGCCCTCCTGCTATGGGGTCGTCCCATAGCCGCTCAGACCGAAGGAGGTGGGGGTTCGCGCATGCGTGAATATGAAGTCATGGTCATCTTCGACCCTGATACCGAAGAGCGTACGGTTCAGCCCACGCTCGAGAAGCACCTGAAAGTGATCACAAAGGGCGGCGGCACCGTCGACAACTTGGACATCTGGGGTCGCCGGCGGCTGTCGTACGAGATCCGGAAGAAGTCCGAGGGCATCTACGCGGTGATCAATGTGACCGCGGAACCCAAAGACGTCAAAGAACTGGACCGCCAGTTCACCATCAACGAATCAATCATGCGGACCAAAGTCATTCGGCCCGATCTGCACTGAGATCCTGGGAGGTCGGGAATCGCGCGTCGCCGCATGGAGAAGGGAGTCGAGCAGAGGCGCTCTTTCCTCTGTGAGCGACCACGACGGCGGCGGATCCAAAGCGCGATGCGCGAGCAGGAGAGAACGTGCGAGATTTCCACAGATTGTCGCTGGCCGGGGCGTAACGTCAGTCCCTGCTGGCAGGCTGACAATGTTCGTCGGCTGAGCTGGATGTCGGTCCGGCTCTCGGCGAGAAACCGAAGACATATCGCTCATCAAAACGGAGAGTTTCATGGCAGGCGACACCACCATCACTTTGGTCGGCAACCTCACCGCCGACCCCGAACTGCGCTTCACCCCCTCGGGTGCCGCGGTCGCGAACTTCACAGTCGCGTCCACGCCTCGCACCTTTGATCGCCAAAGCAACGAGTGGCGTGACGGCGAAGCGATGTTCCTCAACTGCGCGGTGTGGCGACAGGCCGCGGAGAACGTCGCGGAATCACTGCAAAAGGGAATGCGGGTCATCGTGCAAGGCCGTCTCAAGTCGCGCAGCTACGAGACCCGTGACGGGGAACGGCGTACGGTGTTCGAGGTCGACGTGGACGAAATCGGCCCGGCGCTGCGTTACGCCACCGCAAGGGTCACACGCAATGTAAGCGGCAGCAACCAGGGTGGTTCGGCCCGCCCAGCAGCGGGCAGCCACGGCGATGACCCGTGGGCCAGCGGGGCTCCTAGTGCGGCCGGCGCGCGTTCCCAGCAGAGCCCCGATCCCTGGGCCAATCCCCAGAGCGACGAGCCCCCGTTCTGACCGCAGAACTCACAACACAGACACCAGGCACATTCCGGCCATCGGCTCACAGCCGCGCCGGGCTCGAAAGGAGAGCACCACAATGGCCACAACCCCACCGGCACAGCGCAAACCGAAGAAGAAGGCCAACCCGTTACGCGCTGGCCAGAACATTGATTACAAGGACGTCGCAACCCTGCGGAAGTTCATCTCCGAGCGCGGCAAGATCCGGGCACGCCGGGTGACCGGGCTCTCGGTTCAAGAGCAGCGCCGGGTCGCCATCGCCATCAAGAACGCTCGTGAGGTGGCGCTATTGCCGTACGCCTCGACGGCCCGATGAGTGCTTCGAGCGTCGGAAGAAAGGTGCTGGCATGAAACTCATCCTGACTACCTCCGTCGACAAGCTGGGCGTTCCCGGCGACGTGGTTGAGGTCAAGGACGGCTACGGCCGCAACTTCCTCGTTCCTCGCGGCTTCGCTATCCGCTGGACCCGCGGCGCCGAGAAGCAGATTGCAGGAATCAAGCGCAGCCGGGCCGCGCGGGAGATCCGCGGCCTCGATCACGCAGAAGAAGTACGCGGACAGCTAGAGGATCTGACTATCGATCTGCCAGCACGGTCCGGCGATACGGGCAAGCTGTTCGGTGCGGTGACTGCGGGCGACGTAGCAGCCGCGATCAAGAAGGCCGGTGGCCCGATCATCGACAAGCGTGCTGTACAGATCGCCAAGCCGATCAAGACCGTCGGCCTACACACAGTGGGTATCAAGCTGCACGATGCGGTTACCGCACATGTGCGGATCGTGGTCATTCAGGCGTGACTGGGGTTCCACGCCCTTGACCCAGGGCCGAGACTGGTCACAGGCGGCGCTCTGCGGGCAGGGCTGTCTGTGACAAGCATTCGAACGGGAGGGGCGTATGACTCGGCTGAGCGTCGAGGAGATCAGACGTCGCCGCAACCAAATCGGCCGCACCATCATGGGTATTTCGGCACTCGTGTTCATGATCATGAGCGCCGTGCTGCCGCACATCATTGTGGAAGCGGCGACCGTGCTGGCCGGCCGTTCTCTCATTCCAGCCAGCCATTTCTTTCTGATCGCAAATCCGAACGCCGAGGCGTTTGCAGACGCGACCAGCGTTGCCGCGACCGGTATGGGGATCAGCATTACGTACCTCGGCCTGGCCTTCCACCAGATCGGTCTGATCACAGGATTGGCATCGTTCTGGGTGCTCATCGTCGAGGATGTTGGGCGTTGGACCCGTCGCTTGGTCCTGGTGTCTGGGGTGTCACTGCTGCTCGGCGCGGCCACGGTGGTGCTCGGCTACCAACTGCTGATCAACGCCGCCGTGCCAACCCTGCTGGGCTACGCGTGGTTGCCCACCCTGTTCGCAGGCCTGATTATGGTGATCGGTGGCCACCTCGCCCGTAACCGGCTGGTAACCACCTGGTTCTGGGAGAACCCGGAAATCGTCCAGCCTTAGGCGCGGTGATACTGCGTCGTCTAGCCGGCTCCCAGCAGGCTCCCGACTTTGCGGGGTGGGGCAAGCACAGGGGCGCGAAGCGATGTGGGCGGGCCTGTGGGCGGCATGGCGTCACCATCCGGGACACTCCAGGTGATCTCGGCCGCGCTGGCGGCCATGTGCCAAACCCCGAAGTCGGCTACCGCTGCGCTCACGACCTCCGGCTTGGGCCCCGCGTCAGGCCTCAAGCCGGCGTCGTTGCAGACGCGCCGATGCACCCGGGTCCGCATCGCCACCAGCAGAGAACCGGACGGTGCGTGGATCATGATCACGCCAACGCCGCGGTCTTCGAGCTCGCGGGTGATGAGTCCAATCGAGCGTTCGGAGATGGCGGCCTCGGCGGGGAGCCAGACGTCGCAGAACGAGGCGACGAACGGCATGCCGTCGAGTGCGTGGGCAACCTCATCGGCTCCTACGACCACATGGTCGGGGTCTACGAGGCCGCTTAGATCATTCAGTCGCTCGGCGTCGCCGCCCGCGTGGACGACCGTGCGCGGGACCGTCTGCACCGGACGGTCGAGCGGGTCGGGTGCCTGCCTGCGGAAGCCGGGCACCGGCAACAGTCGTTCGACGTACGGCTGGCGCTCGTGACGGATCTGCTTCTTGCGGTCGAGGTTCATATTCCGACGACCCTGGTGCCAATGGACGGCATCGCGGTCGAATACCATCACGGCCCCGTTGGCGTGTACGCGGTAGCCGAACTCCGTGTCCTCGATCCCGCGGATGCCGAGTTCGCGGAACCCTCCGACCGCCCAGTACTGGGC
>JBKPBV010000002.1:0-4428 GCA_046727055.1 Actinomycetota bacterium
TGGGGTACGTCCTTGGGCGCGCATGCCCAGGTGCCAGGACCACCGGTAACGACCTCCTCGCCAACCTGCAAGGACAGTTGACCGGCGAGCACGTAGAAGGCCTCCGCGTGCGTGGGATGCAGGTGCAGCGGCGGCCCGGAGACACCAGGTGAGAGTGCCATCTCCACCACACCCAGAGCTCCGTCGCAGTCTGCTTCACCCAGCAGGATTCGCAACGACTTCGCGACACTCGGCCGCCGAATGATCACGCCCGAACCACCCGTCATCTCAAAACCTCCGTCTCTTAAGCGCCGAAATCGGCAGCGTGTTCACTGGTTAGCCTGCTTCATCGCCGACCACCTATAAGGCGGCCATCTGGCCCACCAGCCGGTCGACTGCCCTCCCCTTGTCGCTGGGAGTCACAGCATGCTGGTCGGTCATCGTTCCCGACATGTCGTTCTCCCGATCAGGGTCTCCCGGCGCATTCGACCTCGTTTTACCAGTCCAGGCTCCCGACTTGCGACCGCCTCCGGCAGGGACCGCTGGAGGTTCACGGGCCCCAGGTGGCCTTCCATTTGCGGCCTGACCGGTAGCCGGTCGGCTCACGGGACGGCCCAGCGGCCGCAAGACCGACGGCTAGCGGGGAGACGCTCGGGTAGAACAGACGGTTCAGTGAGACTTAAATCTCGCAATCCAGTCTGCGTTGAGTTGATCGGCCTGTCGACGGTGCCCGACCACCAGTTGCCGATCCGGCGGAACATCAAGACCGAGATCGTCGAGCACCTCTTGTGCAGTGCGGGGCGGATCTGCCGCCAACTCCTCATACGTCACCTCACAAGGCACGATGCTGTGCGCGGCGAAGCAGACTGTCCAGTCCGCCTCGGATCTCTCGATCGTGGCGACAAGCCGACCAATCAGCTCTTCGTCGTATTGAGGATCCTGACCTCCGGGCGCGACGGCCTCACCCGGATGCCAGAAATGGGTTTGCAGTGACTTTGCCCACGACACCGCCTGGGCCACGACATCGCGTCGTCGCAGGTGAACGAATCTGAGTCGACCCAACTGGGCGCTCAACAGGTCCGCATCCGTCACCGCTGGTATGGATGCGGCGGCGGCAAGGCCACTGATCAGTTCCGGCAGCGTCTCCGCCATGATCCTCCCGCCAAAGACACCGTTCGAAGTCTTGCCGGCGGTTAGCGCCGCTCGAACGAAAGCTTCGTCGATTTGTCCATCACGTGGTCGGGCTATACACCAGTCGTCGGCGTACCCATTCAGACCCTCGCGATTAAAGTAGGAGGCTGGGTGGCCAGCAACCCCAGACGACTCCAGCAGACCGCACAGCGACGTACTTCTCGAGCGGGGCGTCGCGCAGATCAGGCATGAGTCGAAATCTGGGCGTGTCACAGTGGAAGACGGTAACCAAGCGTTGATCTGGAACCAACCGAATTCCCGCACGTCGGTCCGCTTGCGGATTCCGTCGTACTGAGTCCTTGATCCGGGAGTGTGTCTGACAGCCTCTCCGGTCGGCTGGGGCAGGATGGCGGATACGAAAACCCGCCCGTTCCTGCACGGCCGGCTCGCCGGCGTGGAACCCCCCGACGAGCTGGCCCATCTGCATCTCATCTGATCTATCTGCGGTAAGCCGACTGCTCGACGCGCTCGTGGAAAAAGCGGGTGATGTTGTCGGCGATGTACTCCATGTGATCCTCGACGGCGAAGTGACCGGCATTGAGGCGGTGCAGTTCAGCGTCAGGTAGGTCGCGCAGGTAGGCCTCGCCTCCGGCGGGGGTGAAGAACACGTCGCCTTGGCCCCAGAAGATGATTGTGCGCGGCTGGTTGTCGCGTAGCGCCTTCTGCCATGCGGGGTAGAGCGGCGGGTTGGTCTTGTAGTCCTCCAGCAGGTCGAGCTGGATCTCGCGCCGGCCGGGCAGGTCGAGGAACGCCATGTCCACCGTCCAGTTGTCAGGTGAGATGAGCTCCGGGTCGGGGTGGCCGCCGAGGTAGATGGACTTCACGCCCTCGGTGGTCAAGAACGGTCGCAGTGCGTCCTCGGTCTGGGTGTTGCGATCCTTCCAGAGCTTGAACCGGATGCCGTCCCAGCCCTGGGTGAAACCCTCCTCGTAGGCGTTGCTGTTCTGCACGATCTGCCACTGCAGCCACTGCGGGTGGCGGGCGACGATGCGGTTACCGATCGGGCCGCCGTAGTCCTGGTGGTACAGACCAAAGGAGGTGAATCCGATCTGGATGAGCCACTTCTCGATCACCTCGGACAGGTTGTCGAAGGTGAAGGCGAAGTCGTCCGGGGACGTGGTGTGTCCGAAGCCGGGGTAGTCCGGGGAGACGACATGGAAGCCGCGGGAAGCGAGGGCGGGGATGAGGTCGCGCCACTGGTGCGACGACGACGGGAACCCGCCGAACAGCACGATCTTCGGAGCGCGGGGGTCGCCGGCCTCCCGGTAGAACACGTTGTGACCGTCAACGGCGGCCGAGCGGTACTTCACGGACGTTGACATGATGTCTCTCCTGTCGTTCCCATCTAACGGATAATCAGTGATCTATACGTGAGAAGTTCTATCACATCCCTCTAACGGATGCAAGCGTTCTCACCCGTGATAAAATCGGGGCATGAATGAGTCGCCGCGCACATGGGTCCTTCCGGAGGAACCCGTCCCGGTGCGCCTCATGGGAACCATTTGGGCCGACACCGACGGCCTCCACGACGACCTCGATACACCGTTCGGGCTCGCCGCATGGATGGACGCCGTCGGCATCCAGCACAGCGACACGCTGGCCAGCCCCGAGGAGCTGGTAGAAGCTCGCGCGCTCCGCGACTCACTCCGATGCCTTGCCGCCCACCAGACCGACGACACCCGGCCAGCCGCGGTCTCTAGAGCAGACGTCGCTTGGTCGCTCGATGTCGTCAACGCCGCCGCGGCGCGCCTGCCTGCCGCTCAGCTGCGAATCGAAAACAACGCCTTCCGCCGCGCAACACCAAACCCCGCCGCTGTGCCTGCCGCTCTAGCCGGCGTCGCCACCGAAGCCGTAGACCTGTTCGGCGGTACCGATGCCAACAAACTCCGCGCCTGCCAAGCTCCCGGCTGCGTCCTCTACTTTGTCAAGACCCACCCCCGCCGCGAATGGTGCTCCATCGCCTGCGGCAACCGAGCACGTGCCGCACGCCACTACCACCGAAGGCGACAGGCCACCGCGAAACCCAGAACGGACTGACCCGCGCCCGATCACTACCTCGCCGGAATCGTTCGTTTCTGGTGAATCGGGCGACGTTTGACCTTCCGACGGTCGCCGTCGCGCGGACCCGATTTCACCAAAAGCTCGGCACCGAAGGCGATTCTCATCGAGGGTCGGGTCTAGTTCCGCGACGTCGAGCTGTAACGCCCGTCCTTGACAGCCTGAAGCAAGGTGCACGAACTTGCCCGGCGTCGACAGATCTTCGGGGACGGTCCTCAAGTGAACAACTCGCGAAACTGCCGCTGCACGAGGAGATCCTGTTTCACCTGCTCATCTCGACGATCGGTGACCGGCAGGAGTGCGACCTGGGCAGACGCCTCGGCACGACACGGCGAGATGCTCACCGGATCCTTCCTAGCCTCCAGCGCCAGCGGATCGCGCTCGCGGGGCTCATCGGGATTCTTCCCCGGTGCCACTGGGACTCTCATCCTCTCTGGGATTGAAAGCCGCCACAGACCCGGCATGAACAGCCACTCACATCCGCACATGATCGGCCCAGCCAAACCTGTCGACGACTGCGGTCGCGTTGCTTACGGTGATGCAATGGGACTGCGTATCGGTGCCTTGATCGTCGATTCCCAAGATCCCGGACGACTGGCCAGGTTCTGGGCAGAGGCACTGGATTGGGTGATCAGCCAAGACGAAGATCCTGAGTGGGTTGTCGAGCCACCCGAAGGTAGTCGCGAAGACTGCGTGGTGGCCGACCTGTTGTTCATCAAGGTGCCTGAGCCCAAGATGAGCAAGAATCGCCTGCATCTCGACCTGCGACCCGAGCACCGGTTCACGGAGGTTGCCCGCCTAGAAGGGCTGGGAGCCACCCGCGTCGATGTTGGCCAAGGCAACAACCAGACCTGGGTCGTGATGGCCGATCCGGAAGGCAACGAGTTCTGCATACAAGATGCCCATCCGCCGCAGGTCCGGGCACAGTAGCTACAGCGGTACGAGGCCTACCAGCCGGTTCGCACCGGAACGTAATGGTCCAGATGGCCGGCCTGCAGCAAGCTTGCCCGCAAGTCCTGCGGCTATCGGGCCAGTCCGACGGGACCTAGTGCGTGATTGCTACCCGGTCCGACCCGGTTCGTGGCCCGCGGCTGGCGGGCCGAGCACCTCTCGGGCGACCCGCTGCGGCACGACCATTCGCCACGTGTCTAGCACCAACTCGCGCATCTCGTCCGCGTCGAGCGCATCGAGCCACGCCTC
>JBKPBV010000003.1:0-4439 GCA_046727055.1 Actinomycetota bacterium
GTCGATGTCCTCGCCCTCGAGCGCGGTCTTGAGCTCGGCAATCGCCTCTTCGACAGGCTGCTTGACGTCGTCGGTGATCTTGTCGGCGTTCTCGCTGAGCAGCTTCTCGGTACGGTAGACCAGGTTGTCGGCCTCGTTGCGGAGCTCGACGGCCTCACGCCGCTTGCGGTCCGCTTCGGCGTACGACTCGGCCTCCTTGACCATCTTGTCGATGTCCTCCTTGCCGAGCGCGGAGCCGCCCGTGATTTGCATCGACTGCTGCTTGCCAGTGGCCAGGTCCTTGGCGTGCACGTGCACGATGCCGTTGGCGTCGATGTCGAAGGCGACCTCGATCTGCGGCACTCCGCGCGGCGCCGGCGGTAGGCCGGTCAGCTCGAAGTTGCCGAGTGGCTTGTTGTCCTTCGCGAAGTCACGCTCGCCTTGGTAGACCTGGATCATCACCGACGGCTGGTTGTCATCGGCCGTGGTGAAGACTTCGGAGCGCTTGGTGGGGATCGTCGTGTTCCGCTCGATGATCTTGGTGAAGACGCCGCCCTTGGTTTCGATGCCGAGGCTCAGCGGAGTGATGTCGAGCAGCAGCACGTCCTTGACCTCACCCTTCAGCACACCGGCCTGCAAGCTGGCGCCCAGAGCGACGACCTCGTCGGGGTTCACACCCTTGTGCGGATCCTTACCACCGGTCAGCTCCTTGACCAGCTCAACGACGGCAGGCATCCGGGTCGAGCCACCGACCAAGATCACGTGGTTGATCGAGCCGACGCTGATCTTGGCATCGTCGATCACCGAATGGAACGGCGCGCGGCAACGATCAAGCAGATCGGAGGTCATCCGCTGGAACTCCGAGCGAGTCAGCTTCTCCTCAAGGTGCAGCGGGCCGGCCTGGCCTAGAGTGATGTAGGGCAGGTTGATCTGCGTCTCGCTCGCCGAGGAGAGTTCGATCTTCGCCTTCTCAGCAGCCTCCTGCAGCCGCTGGCGTGCGATCTTATCTTGAGCAAGATCGGTACCGTTCTTGTTCTTGAACTGCTTGACCAGCCAGTCGACGACTCTGGCATCCCAGTCATCGCCACCCAGCTGGTTGTCACCGTTGGTGGCCTTCACCTCGAAAACGCCGTCGCCGATCTCCAGCAGGGAGACATCGAAGGTGCCGCCACCCAGGTCGAAGACCAAGATCGTCTGATCCTGATCGGTCTTGTCCAGCCCGTACGCGAGTGCGGCAGCAGTTGGCTCGTTGATGATCCGGTCCACGATCAGGCCGGCGATCTCACCAGCCTCCTTGGTGGCCTGGCGCTGCGCATCAGAGAAGTAAGCCGGGGTGGTAATCACCGCGTGAGTGACCTGCTCCCCGAGGTAGGCCTCCGCATCTCGCTTCAGCTTCTGGAGAACGAAGGCGCTGATCTGCTGAGGGCGATATTCCTTGTCGTCGATCCTCACCTTCCAGTCCGAGCCCATATGGCGCTTGATAGAGCGGATGGTGCGCTCGACGTTGGTGACGGCCTGGCGCTTGGCGACCTCGCCGACCAGGACCTCGCCGCCCTTCGCGAATGCGACTACCGACGGGGTGGTCCGGGAACCCTCGGCGTTCGGGATGACGGTGGGCTCTCCACCTTCAAGTACGGCGATGACGGAGTTGGTCGTTCCGAGGTCGATGCCGACTGCACGAGCCATGATGTGTTTCCTCCAGCTGGAAGTTTCTGTGGGTTTCTTGAGTCTACGTCACTCAACTAAGTACTTGAGCGTACTAGGCTCAACTATGCCAGAGCTGTGAATGTTCCCAAATTTCAGGTGAGCTGCCGCTGAATTCGTCAGGGCTCACGGCCGTGATCGGTGCCTGTCAGGATGCGACCACGACGGACTTCAGCCAGGTCAAACATTGCGACAGCAGCTTCGCCAGCGGAATTGGTCGGATCCTGCCGCGAGTAAGCGGCACAGTCCTCCCCAGTGGCGCTGCCGTTCGATGCTCGTGCGTCATGCGCACTTACGGCAAGCTGGGCGTCGGGTCACGCACTGCAACACGGCTGCGGACCACGGACGTGAGCGACTAGTTCAAGACTCAGGAAGAATCAGTAGGAAATGATTGAAACAGAGCGTCTCATGAGTCTCAGATTTCCAACCCGAGGATTGTCGTAGATGAGTGGCAGATCCGAGATCAGTCGCCGCATCGGCGAGGACGACATGAGCCGGCTCAGGAGCCGCGTGGAGGGTCAGGTCATGCTGCCGGGCGACGCCGGCTACGACTCGGCCCGTTCGTTGTGGAACGCGATGGCGGATCGTCGGCCGTCGGTGGTGGTGCGGTGCACGAGCAGCGCCGACGTGGCGGCAGCGATCAACTTCGCCCGCAGTAGCGACCTCGAGATCGGGGTGCGCTGCGGCGGCCACAGCGTGTTAGGTGTCTCCGTGCCGGACGGTGGATTGTTGATCGATTTGTCCGGACTTCGCGCCGTTCGAGTCGATCCGAACGCGCGCCGCGCTTGGGTACAAGGTGGGGCGCTGCTGCGCGAGCTAGACCGCGCTGCGCAACAGTTCGGCCTCGCGACAACTGCAGGCAACGTGTCGCACACCGGTGTAGGTGGGCTGACCCTTGGCGGAGGCATGGGGTGGCTGGCTAGACGGTTCGGCCTGGCCTGCGACAACGTCGCCTCATACCAGCTGGTCACCGCGGAAGGCACGACACTAGGGGTGACCGAGTCGCAGCATGAGGATCTGTTCTGGGGGCTGCGCGGGGGCGGCGGCAACTTCGGCGTCGTCACTGAGTTCGAGTTTCGCCTCCACGAGGCTGGCACCTCCGCTCTGATCATCGATAACACCTTTGACCTGGTCGAGGCGCCTGAGGCGATGCGGCGCTGGCGTGACACACTCGACGACGGCGTACCGGAACAGGCCACCCCCACTGCCTGGGTCGGCACCATGCCCGATTCACCGGATGTGCCAGAGCCGCTACGCAACCGCACAGTGGCCAGCCTCGGTTTCGTTTGGGTGGGCAGTATCGAGGAGGGCCGTCGACTGGTGCCCGTGATGGCCAGTCTCGGCAAGCCACTGGCCGAGCGTGTCGTGGAGTTGCCTTATCTGCAGCTGCAGACCATGGATGACGAGTGGCATTGGCCCGGTGTGCGACGGCGCTACTACAAGGGCCACTATCTGCTGGAACTGCCGGACGACGCGATAGATGCGTTCCTGGGTCAAGGCGAACCGGACCCGGCCGCGGACCGCGCGTTATTGCCGAACGCCTCGTTTCAGGGTTATGGCGGCGCGATCGCTGCCACGTCGGACGAGGACAGCGCCTTCAGCCATCGCAGCACTCTGGTGGAGTTCGTTGCCTCCACTGCCTGGACCGACCCTGCTGAAGATCACCAGCGCATCGCCGCGGCCCGCCGCTTCGGTGCGGCGCTCGAGCCGTATGCCAGCGGCGTTTATGTCAACGTGCTCGGCGACGAAGGCGAGGCCGGCGTTCGCCGCGCGTACCCGGCCGGGAAGCTGGCCCGGCTCGCCGCGCTGAAACGCCGATACGACCCGGACAACGTCTTCCACCTCAACCAGAACATCCGACCCGACCAGTGAGGGCTGGCCTAAGGGCTCGCGCAAAAGACTGATCCACCTGCTAATGCTTAAGCGTGTATGACATCTTGTCCAGTTGCGGCCAAGAGTAGGTACCGTTCGCTAGACAGAGCGTCGGACATCCGACCTGCCGGCGACATCGTCAAGGACACCATCGATGAAGCGGCACAGATCTTTTCCAGCGTGCGGCTCGAATCAGCCATTCAAGCCCGACCCTGCTAGCTGTTCTCTGGCAGGGCGCCGTTGGAACCGAAGAAGGTTCGGAGGTCGCCGACCAACAGCTCGGGAACTTCGAGTGCGGCGTAGTGGCCGCCGGTGTCGAACTCGGACCAATAAACGATGTTGGCATTGTCACGCTCGGCGAGTGGCCTGATGGTTTGGAAGTCGTGGGCGAACACCGCCACACCGATCCGCCCCTGGCTCACTTCTGGCTTAGCGCTGGAGTGGCTCTCGCTGTAGTGGTAGCGCACCGCCGTGCCCGAGGTGTTAGTGAGCCAGTACAGCGAGACCTGGGCGAGGACCTGCTCCACCGTCACCAGACTGGTCCCGTTGCCAAAGTTCTCGAAAAGCTCGTTGTAAGCGAGCTGACCCACCGGTGAGTCCGAGAGCGCAGCTGCAATGGTTTGGGGGGCGGGTCCCGTTCATCTGGTTGTATCCGTCGACCGACTGGAACCAGCCGAGGAACTCCAGGGCGGCGTAATCCTTGGGCCCGAACCGCTCGAACTCGCTTGGGTCTCCGGACGGAAAGGAGAAGAGCTGCAGCATGTGGGCTCCGAGGAACCCCGGTGGGTTCAGCACAGCCAGCTCGCGTGAGACCATCGCACCGCCGTCGCTGCCATGAGTGCCGTACGACTCGTATCCCAGCCGTCGCATGAGCGCGTCGTAGG
>JBKPBV010000004.1:0-6290 GCA_046727055.1 Actinomycetota bacterium
GGCATGCACGGCACCGTCGCCGCAGTCGGGGCACTGCAGCGCAGCGACCTGCTGATCGCGCTGGGTACTCGCTTCGACGATCGGGTGACGGGCCAGCTATCTACTTTCGCACCGCTGGCCAAGGTGATCCACGCTGACATCGATCCAGCCGAGATCTCAAAAAATCGCGTCGCGGATGTTCCCATCGTCGGCGATTGCAAAGAAGTGATCTTGCAACTGATCAGCCTACTCAAGCGCGATCGTCGGCCGGTGATCGACGAATGGGTGAACTATCTGCAGGATCTCAAGCGGCGCTATCCCACCGGCTACGACGAGCCCGCAGACGGCAGCCTATCGCCGCAGTACGTGATCAAACGGATCGGTGAGATCACGGGTCCGGACGCCTACTATGCGGCAGGCGTCGGGCAACATCAGATGTGGGCATCACACTATCTGCCATGGGAGCTGCCGGGACGCTGGCTCAACTCAGGCGGCCTGGGAACCATGGGATACTGCGTGCCCGCGGCCATGGGTGCCAAGGTTGGACGGCCCGACAAGACCGTTTGGGGAATCGACGGGGACGGCTGCTTCCAGATGACCAATCAGGAGCTCGCCACTTGCGCACTAGAGGGGATTCCGATCAAGATCGCGGTGATCAACAATCAGAGCCTCGGAATGGTCCGGCAGTGGCAGACCCTGTTCTACCAAGGCCGCTACTCGAACACCGATCTGAACACCAACCGGATCCCTGACTTCCCGAAGCTGGCCGAGGCCATGGGCTGCGTCGGTCTACGCGCCGAGGAGTCTGCGGACGTTGACGCGGTGATCGAGAAGGCGAACTCGATCAACGACGTGCCCGTTGTGGTCGACTTCGTCGTGCACAAAGACGCCATGGTGTGGCCCATGGTGGCCGCGGGTACCAGCAACGACGACATCAAGGTCGCGCGGGACATGGCACCGAGTTGGGAACAGGAGGATTTGTGATGGCCACGGTTCCGAGCACCCACATCTTGAGCGTGCTCGTGCAGAACAAGCCGGGTGTGCTGGCGCGCATCGCTGGCCTGATCTCCCGCCGGGGTTTCAACATCGAGTCGCTCGCGGTCGGGCCAACCGAGTCGCCTGAGATGTCGCGGATCACTCTCCAGGTGAACGTCGAGGACATCTTCCTCGAGCAGATCATCAAACAGCTCAACAAGTTGATCGAGGTGCTCAAGATCGTCGAACTGGAGGAGAGCGCGGTTCGTCGTGAGCTAGTGCTGGTCAAGGTCAAGGCGACGGCGGAGACGCGCAGCCAGCTGATCGAGATCATCGGGCTTTTCGGCGCCAAGGCGGTGGATCTCACCTCAGAGATCATCACCGTGGAAGCCACCGGCAGCCCGGCCAAGCTGACTGCGTTGCTCGATTTGCTCGAGCCTTACGGGATCCGTGAGCTGGTGCAGTCCGGCATGGTCGCTGTGGGACGTGGCAATCGATCAATCACCGATCGCAACCAACGCAGCGAGCGGCTCAAGGCCGTCAGCGCCCGATAGACGTGCCCTGAGCCCGTCGAAGGGCGCGCCATGAGCTCGTCAGAGGGCGTGCGCTAACGTCACAGCACCACTCACCAAGGGAGATCACCAAGTGCCTGCAGAGATGTTTTACGACGGAGATGCCGACCTGTCGTTGATCCAGGGCCGCAACGTCGCCGTGCTGGGCTTCGGGAGCCAGGGCCACGCCCACGCCATGTCACTGCGCGATTCCGGGGTCGACGTACGCGTCGGCCTACCGGAGGGAAGCAAGAGTCGCGAAAAGGCCGCAGCCCAAGGTCTGCGAGTGCTGGCGCCGTACGAGGCATGCGAGGAAGCCGACCTGATCATGGTGCTGACCCCCGACCCGGCGCAGCGCAAGGTCTATGCGGCGGCGATTGAGCCGAACCTGGTGCCCGGTGATGCCTTGTTCTTCAGCCACGGCTTCAACATTCGCTACGGCTACATCAAGCCGCCGGAAGGAGTCGACGTGGCACTGGTAGCGCCCAAGGGTCCGGGTCATCTGGTCCGTCGAGAGTACGCCGAGGGTCGCGGAGTCCCAGTCCTGGTGGGAGTCGAGCAGGATGCATCGGGCAAGGCGTGGGATCTTGCACTCTCCTACGCGAAGGCCATCGGTGGACTGCGTGCCGGCGGTATCAAGACGACCTTCACCGAGGAGACCGAGACCGACCTCTTCGGTGAGCAGTCTGTGCTCTGCGGTGGTGTTTCGGCGCTGGTGACGACGGGTTTCGAGACACTCACTGAGGCGGGCTACCAGCCTGAGGTGGCGTACTTCGAGTGCCTGCACGAGCTCAAGCTGATCGTCGACTTGATGTATGAGGGCGGCATTGCCAAGATGCGCTGGAGCGTTTCCGACACGGCCGAGTACGGGGATTACGTTTCGGGGCGACGCATTATCGACGCCCATGTCAAAGAGAGCATGAAGGGCGTGCTCGCGGACATCCAGGACGGCTCGTTCGCGGCTCGTTTCATCGCCGACCAGGACGCCGGTGCGCCGGAGTTCAAGGCGCTCCGGGATGCGGCCGAGAAGCACCCTATCGAGGCGGTGGGTCACCAGTTGCGAGATCTCATGTCGTGGGTCAAGAGTCACGACGACGACTATGTCGAAGGCACAGCCGCCCGCTGATCTCTTCAGCCGGGAAGCGAGCCTGGTGGCTCGTAGCTCACATCGGCGGGGCTAAGACGTTTGAATCTGCAGCACCGCCAAAGGCGGACCTGATCGCCCAACTCTTCTCAGCCGGGAAGCGAGCATTATGGTGCCTGGCTCGCGTCGGCGGGGCTAAGAGGGTTGAATCTTAAGCACCGCAAGGCTGAACAAGATCGCCCAAGTCTCGACAAACCCCGCCGACGCGAGCCAGGCACCACAAGGCGAGCGCCGCGATTAGCGAGACCTGATCACCATTCCGATGACGCGGGTGCCGTCCTTGCGAACTCCAGTGCCGATCAAGTAGAGCCGACTACTGGGCTCGTCGGACTCGCTGAAGACGTCATCGTTCGCCATGACGCAGGTGTGGCGCATTCCCCTCGTGCTCAGTGGGGCGGGATGTTCCGGGATACATTCCCCGAAGGCCTGGTTGAGGCTGATCAGTGCGCCGTCGGCTGACACCGACGGCACCTCGATCAGCGCCTCCATCTGGTAATCGTGGGTGGCGCGATAGGTCCCGACGACCACCTGACTGTCATCGGGTAGGTCGAGATCGCCAAAGTACTCAACGTCGGCGAGAGTCATCGGCGAGCAGGTATAGCCGGTGAGATCGTTCTTGCACGTCGACCCGCGATCGGTGGTGAAACTGAAGTAGGGCACTCCCCAGGTGCCGGCGTACCGGGAAACTATCGCGAGCGCGACGGCTACCGACCCAAGCATCAAGATCATGCCCACGAGCACCCGTAGGGGCTTGTGCCGGTGGTCGTTTCCAGGCCGAGGGCGTTTCCTGGCCATGGCCCTAGGGTGCCCCGACCCCGTGGCCGACGTACACAAACCTGCGGCATCAATTTGATCACAATCGACGCGGCGAGCTGGGCCGCCTATCTCTTGACGGCAATCACCACCGACGTGTCCTCGGCAACCATTACGTCAACGCTGGTGAAGCGCTCGTCGGATAGCCAGTCCAGACGCAGGGAGTCCACCCGACCCCCCTCAACTGGGGGCCAGGTCGGGCACGGTGTGAAGTCGTCCAGCACGATCATGCCGCCTTCGGTGAGCAGCTCGACGATCTTCTCGCGAGGCCAGCCCTTCGCGCTTGTTGCATCCATGAAGATCAGTGAGAAAGGGGCATGCTCGGCCAAGCTGCTCCAGTCGGCATGCATGACGTCGATGTCGTCACCGGCGAACATGTCCATAACCCCATGCGCCAACTCGGGATCGAGCTCGGCGGTGATCACCCGAGTGTGCTTCGGCGCTCCGCTACGCAGCCATGCGGCACCAACCCCGCAGCCGGTGCCACATTCGGCGATCGTTCCGGTTCGGGTCGCTGCCAAAGCGGCTAACAGTCGGCCGGTTTCAGTGCGTGACGCCTGGACGTAACCGCGCTCCAACGACATGCGCAATGCCCTGATCACGAGCTCGGGAAGGTCGGGAGGAGCGCTCACTTCAACAGTGTGCCAGCGAGCGACACGGCAATTCCACAATGTGGAACATTCCGGCTAAATAGATGGGCACAAGATAGTCGGACGCCCTACTATTTCCTTGTTCCCCAATCCAGCGACTCCCCAATGAAGAGTTACTCATGTACGACATGTATCCGGACGCGTGGACGGTCACCGCTGATCGTCAGCTTCAGGTGCCCGCCGACCAACCGCGTCGCCGGGCCCGCAAGGAACATTCGGTCGTACCGGCGATTCTCCAGGCCCGGACCCACAAGGTCGCTAACGCTGCCTGAGGTAATCCTCCGTATCTCCCTGCAGCGGTCCGGCCCTCACCGTCGCAACGTCACTAGATGATCTAGACAGCCGCAGCGATGGCGTCGCCAATCTGGCTCGTCGTTCGAGATCGGCTGACGGTACGCCCGGCGATATCGGCGACTACCGCCCGTTCGATCCTCGACGCTTCTTCGGAGAGTCCACAGTGATCCAGCAACAGTGCGACCGAGAGGATCGTCGCCGTTGGATCGGCGATGCCCTGGCGCGCGATATCCGGGGCCGACCCGTGCACCGGCTCGAACATGGATGGAAAGCGACGATCCGGATTGATGTTGCCGCTCGCGGCCAGGCCGATGCCACCGGTGACCGCGGCGGCAAGATCAGTAAGGATGTCGCCAAAGAGGTTGTCGGTCACGATGACGTCGAAACGCGCCGGGTCTGTGACGAGGAAGATCGTTGCGGCATCGACGTGCAAGTAGTCGGTGGCGACTCCGGGGTACTCGGCGGCCACTGCGTTGAAGATGCGGTTCCACAGCCCACCGGCATTGACCAGCACATTGTGCTTGTGAACCAACGTGATCTTGTTGCGGCGCTTGGTCGCGCGCTCGAATGCATCGCGGATGACGCGTTCCACGCCGTACGCGGTGTTGATGCTCACCTCGGTCGCGATTTCCTGCGGAGTGCCGGAACGCACCAGGCCACCATTGCCGCAGTACAGGCCCTCAGTGCCCTCCCGTACGACGACGAAATCAATGTCCTTGCCAGCGATCACCTGCTCGGCGAGTGGCGTCGCTACGCCGGGATACAGCTGGCTCGGTCGCAGGTTCACGTACTGGTCGAACGCGAAGCGCAGCTTCAGCAGGAGTCCGCGTTCCAGCAGTCCGCTCGGCACGTCTGCCGCCCCAGGAGCTGCGCCGACCGCTCCGAACAAGATCACGTCGGCAGCCGCGAGCTCGGCCAGCACCGAGTGCGGGAGCACCTCGCCCGTGCGTTGCCAACGACTGGCTCCGAGGTCATACGTGGTCGGGTTGAAGACGCCAGGGCCGGCGACAGCGTCGAGTACCTTGAGTCCCTCGGCGACCACCTCAGGGCCAATGCCATCCCCGCCGATCACGGCCAGGTTGAAGGATCGGCCGGTCTGCGAACGAAGATCGTCATTAGGTGCCGTACTTGTGTGAGTCACCGGCGCATCGTAGCCGTCGCCGACGCCCTGCAGACACGAGATCTCAGGCGGGTGGCGGTAGCGTGACCGCCAGCAGCACGGTGCGGCCGTTGCGCCGACACCACTACCGAAAGTGACAGATGTGAGCCTTCAATTCGAACTCCGGTCCAACCTCAACCCGCTCAGCGAGAGCGAACGCAGGGCCATTCTGGCCAATCCCGGATTTTGCCTGTACTTCACCGACCACATGGCGGTAGCAACCTGGACCGCTGCCGATGGCTGGCACGACTCGGCAATCGTCCCGTACCGAGCGTTTTCACTGGATCCGGCGACCGCTGTATTGCACTATGCCCAGCAGGTGTTCGAGGGCCTCAAGGCGTATCGGCACGACGATGGCAGCATCTGGACTTTCCGCGCCGACCAGAACGCCGAGCGGATGGCCCACTCAGCTCAGCGGCTGGCTCTTCCTGTGCTGCCTGCCGAAGACTTCCTGTGCAGCATTGAAGAGCTGGTTGCCGCCGATGTCGCTTGGGTACCCGCGGCTCCGGAGCAGAGCTTGTATGTCCGGCCCTTCATGTTCGCCACAGAGGCATTTCTCGGTGTTCGCCCGGCGAAGCGGGTCACCTATTGCTGCATCGCTAGCCCAGCTGGCGCCTACTTCGCCCCCGGCGTGAAACCAGTCAACATCTGGATCACCAGGGCATATTCGCGTGCTGCACCCGGCGGCACCGGCGCGGCGAAAACTGCTGCCAATTATGCCGCCA
>JBKPBV010000005.1:0-10968 GCA_046727055.1 Actinomycetota bacterium
CCTGTTGGGCTGCTCCCACGCCGACATGCGGAACGTGTTGCGCCCCAGCCCCGTGATCCGGAACGCGCCGCTGGATGTCGGTCCGAGCTCTCCCGGCGGCGAGACCTCCACAGAGAGGATGTGCGGCGCCCACTCCGGCCATCGCTCAACCTCGGCCAAGCGGTGCCAGGCCTCCTCGAGCGGCGCGGCGACCTCGAAGCTCCGCTGAACGCTCGGCTTCGCTATGCCTCTCACCTCCCACTCGGCTGCGCTCCCCCGATGCTCATCAACCCGCTTTCCGGTGCCTTCTTCCGCCGTCGAGCCGCACTGACCTGGGCGTACCCCGGACGCTGCTCATCTGCCATACATAAACGAGCGATCGCTGAGGTCGAGCGCTTCTTCCGGCATCCACGAGGAGCAACGCGGACGTCTCGACCTGCTCGTGAACGACCTCTGGAATGGCGACCGGTTCATCGAATGAGGCAAGCGGTTCTGGGAGCCCGGCCCCGATGGCGTGCAGGCCCTTCGCCAGGCCGTGGAGACACACGCGATCACCAGCCCCTACGCAGTGCCACTCTTGCTCGAGCGCGACACGGGCCTCCTGCTCGAGATCAACGACGGAACCGGCGAGGAGGGATACCGCGGGAATCTCTTCTACGATCTCGCCAAGTACGGGGGCGTCCGCCTCGCGCATGGTGAGGCGTTCGAGCAGCGCGGTTCTGGGATCACGGTGGTCTGTCTGACCCCGGGCTTCCTCCGCTCCGAGGCGGTGCTGGAAGTCTTCGGGGTCAGCGAGGACTCCCCGGTCTTCGAGTTCTCTCGCCCCGTCGGTGTCGACTCGTAAGGTTCGCAGCGATGTCATCTCCCTCACGTGATGCCGATCTGCACGACGGTTCCGGTCCTGCCGGCGCCCGCGGGACCTTCCAAGGCCAGCTGCTCCCGAACCTTGTAGTGGATCTCTAGCAAACCGTTGGGGTTATCTACCAGCATTGCAACCCATGTTCTGGCTTCGTCTGCTGTGGGTACGACACCCTCCTCGTGCCGAGTCGTTGTGCAAAGTCAGGAGTTGCCGAGCGCGGCACGGAGGGCACGGAGGGCGGCTTCGGGCTGTTCGAAGAAGGGATCATCACGCGCCTCCTCGATTACGTGCAGCGGCCAGCCGTACCGCGCGCTCGCACCCTCGGCCACGCTGAGCCGGGTCTGGAGGTCATGGCGCCCCCAAATCAGGGCCGTAGCCACAGCGATCCGCGCGAGGGCATCCCGCGGGATGGGCCGCATTCCGTACGCCGACATGAGGCTGCGGAGAGCGGCCTTCGCGGTCTTCGTACGCGCCCATTCGAGGGAATACCCGCCAAACGGCTCAAATCGCTCGCCCATCTGCCCGCGCACGCTCTCGAAGTCGACGAAGCACTGCGCCAGGAAGCGGTCCCGGGTACGTTCCGTCGGCCGGGCAATGTAGGCCAGCATGGGCAGCGCGAACCTGGGCGACGGCCGATTCCAACTCAGACCGAAGCTGTCGACAAGAACCAGCCGGCTGAGCGCGCCGGGCCGCTCGCTGGCGAAACGAGCTGCTATCGCACCTCCGAGCAAATGCCCCACCGGCACGGGCGGTGACGCGCAAGTTCCCTCGATCAGCTCGCCGAGCCACGTACGCACGCGGTGGTGGTCTAGCGGACCGTCTGGTAGACCGGTGGCACCGTGGCCCGGCAGGTCAGGTGCGACCACCCGGTGTGTTGTTATCAGGTCCGGAATCACGCGTCCCCACAGCGCCGCGAACTCTCCTGGGCCATGCAGCAAAAGCACCGGCGGTCCGTCCCCGCCCTCCAATACCGCGGAGGAGACCCCGGCCAACCGTAGCCGCCGCTCTGTCACCGGCAGTTCGGCCAGCAGCCGTGTACGCGTGTCGTGGTCCTCGGCAGGCCGGCCAGATTCCGCTACCTCGCGCTGACTAGTCATCGTCGCCTCCCGGATGCTTGCCTCTGTGGGCTCGTGGTTACGACGCTAGGCAGCAGTCGGGGGTTGCCGCATCGGTAGAAACACGCAAGCTCCGCCAGGCCGGATGTGGGTAATTGTGTAGATGCGCTGATCTGAAGTTGCACTCGCACTCATAGGCGCCGTCTTCTCGCCTCCCAGCCGGGTCAAACCTGGCCGCGGCCGAGCTCGACAAGACCCCACCACAGATCGCGGACCGTGCAAGCCCCGCTGAGCCGTCGCCCTGCGAAACAGGCGGGAAGTTCAATTATGGCGTGGGTTCGCCATTATGGCCGCCTGCGGGGACTCTGGCGGCCGTTAATGGTGCTTACCATCCGCAGGGGCAGTTGGGGTCAGTGCACCCTAGGTCGCAGTCAGACGACGAGCGACAAGATCGTCTCCAACATTGTGCTCACCTCCCCTCGTGGGCCCCAGGTGCCCGGCGTCGGCGGAGGGCGGTTTTTGGTGAGCAGCGCTTCGATCATGTTCACCATCTGGTCGTGCAGCGCCGTGAGACGGACCATCTCCGCGTCAAGTTCGGCAAGTCGTCCCCGCAGTAGCTGCCCCCGCTGATTCGCAGGGACAGCTTCCGCTGGCCCGAATGGCGAGCGGGTCGTTGACGTCGTTAGCCAAAGGTGAAGACGTACGCCTCGACGCCCGCATCGAGTAATGCGATCTCGAACGTGCGGTCCGTGATCGACCCGGGCTCGCGGACCAGCTGATAGAGCCGTGGCTGGACCAGTGTTCCCCGGCCCTCCTCGTCGACGTCCAGCCCGTGAGCTGTGCCCGGCGCTTCGCCGTCGACCAGGACGCGGAACGGGACGGCCGTGCCCGCCCGCGAGCGCAGCACCAGATGGACGTCGCGTGCATGGAAGCGGAAGGCGATTCGACCCCCGGCTTCGTTCAGCACGCTCCCCCGCTCTTCGATCGTCCAGTTGCCGGCCAGGGCCCAGGTGTTGAGCTGCAACGACTCCGGCACGACGTAGCTGCGAGGCTCGTCGTACGCGACACCGCCGGGAGAGTCCAGGTTCTGCCCCTGCGCGTAGCCAAGGTAGGTCTCGGGAGAGCGCAGGTTCGTCCAGTCGGCTTGCGCCTCGAATCCGTCGGGCGCGAGGGAGACGAGCTCGTTATCGATGTCCCCGCCTGTGGCCTCGCGCAGCAGGTGCTGGATCATCCACTCGCCTTCGTCGTACTCGCCCTCGCCGAAGTGGTGGTACCGGATCCGGCCATCCGCGTCTGCGAGGTAGACGGCCGGCCAGTACCGGTTGGCGAAGGCGCGCCACACTCCGTAGTCGCTGTCGAGCGCAAGCGGGTACTCGACCGTCATGTCCTGCGCGGCCTCGCGGACGTTGTCAACCTCGCGCTCGAACGGGAACTCGGGCGTGTGCACCCCGATGACGACGAGGCCGAGGTCGCGGTATTTCGCGGCCCACGCGCGCACGAAAGCCAGCGTGCGGAGCCAGTTGATGCAGGTGTACGTCCAGAAATCGACGAGAACGACCCTCCCACGCAGCTCCGCCGGAGTGAGAGGCGAGGAATTCAGCCAGCCGGTCGCCCCGTCGAAACCAGGGAGGTGACCCTCGACGGGCAACGCGGCCGTGCGCGGATGGCGGCGCGCACCGAAGAGGGGTGTCATTAGCGCAATGAGCTGAATGCAGCCCGCATCTCGGCGGCGAAGAGGTCGGGCTCTTCCCAGGCGGCGAAGTGGCCGCCCCTGTCGACCTCGTTGAAGTAGGCGAGGTCGGGGTAGACCGCCTCGACCCAGCTCCGTGGGGAAGCCCAGATCTCGCCGGGGAACGTCGTGAAGCCGACGGGAACCGAGATTGGCGGAGGAGGCTGGCCGCTCGCAAGCGCTGCGGCCAGCGCTCGTGCGTCCTCCCAGTACGACCGGGCCGCGGACGCTGCGGCGCCGGTCAGCCAGTACAGCGTGATGTTGTCGACGATGGTGTCGCGGGTGAGATTGCCGACGGGCTGGCCGTCGACGAAGGCGCGGGAGATCTTGTAGTAGCTGTCCGTGTCGTGGTCGAGCAACCAAGCCGCCAGCGCGACGGGTGAATCCAGCAGGGCGTAGCCGATGGTCTGTGGCCGCGTTGCCATCTCGAGGAAGTAGCCGAAGCCGTCCTGCCTGAACGTCGCGAGCGCCTCGGCCGCTGCGCGCTCCTGTTCGGATTCCCTGGGCAGTTGATCGCCGATTGCGAGCACCGCCGTGAGCAGGTTCAGGTGGTAGCCGACTAAACCCTCGACCGCCTGGCGACCCATCAGGTCCGTGACGAGGGCACCCACGTCGCCGCCCTGGGCGATGTAGCGGCTGTAGCCGAGGCGGTGCATCAGCTCCGCCCACGCGCGTGCGGTGCGGGCGGCGTCCCAGCCGAGCTCGGCCGGCTCACCGGAGAACCCGTAACCGGGCAGGGACGGCAGCACCAGGTCGAACGCGTCCTCGGCGCGTCCGCCGTGCGCGGTCGGGTCGGTGAGCGGACCGACGGTGTCGAGCAGCTCGATGACCGAGCCGGGCCAACCGTGCGTCATGATCAGCGGCAACGCGTTCTCATGCCGCGACCTGACGTGGATGAAATGGATGTCGACCCCGTCGATCTCGGTCGTGAACTGCGGGACCGCGTTGAGCTTCGCCTCGGCCTTGCGCCAGTCGTAGTCGGTGGTCCAGTAGTCGGTGGTCCAGTAGCGGGCGAGCTCCTGCACCGCCGCCAGCTGCACACCCTGGGAGCGGTCTGGCACGAGCTCTTTAGAAGGCCAGCGCGTCGCGTCGATCCGGCGTCGCAGCTCGGCGAGCTCCTCTTCAGGAACCTCGACCCAGAAAGGACGTATGTCGATGGCGGTCTCGGCGGCAGTACCCATGACGATCTTCGTTCTGGAGCGCGGGGCGACGACATCCTGTCTGTCAGGAAACCTTTTACGCTACTCCTGCGGGCGGGGCGTAGCAACGAACGGCACCAGATCGAGGCCAGGTCGCTCCGCACTCGTCGCCACATCTCCCTCTCACCCGGAACTTGTTCGACCTGATCCCCAAGCGAGCGCAGGGTGCACTTCTGCGCGATCGAGCTTCGCCGCACCATGCCGCGTGTCGCTCCACCCAGGTTTGGTCGATGCTCACCCGGTGATCGTCCATGGCCCCTGGGATGTCAGTGTGGTCGGGCGCCCAGCATCGCGCCCTCGGCAAGCTTGATCCGCGTCCAGACGTTCATGTTGACCACGACGCCGACGATCTCGAGGATCTCCTCCATGCTGAAGTTCTCGGCGAGCGCGTCGTGGAAGCGCTGGAACGCCGCGTCCCGGTCGGTGTCGGCGGCACGGGTGAGCGCCTCGGTATAGCGGAGAGCCGCCTGCTCGGCCTCGGAGTGAAGCTCGGTCTCCCACCAGGCCGTGAGGGTGTCGATCTTCGCCCGGGGAATGCCCGCCTCACGCGCCGCCTCGTAGTGCAGGTTGAGGCAGTAGGTGCAGTTGTTGAGCTGCGAAACTCGCAGGCGCAGGAGCTCAGCGAGGTGGCGGTCGATACGCAGGTCCGCCCTGTACCCGAACGCATCCGCGCCCATCTGGGCCATGCCGATCAGCGCCTCGTTCTCGCTCGCGTCGAGCCGGCGGTTCACCAGTTGGACATCGTCAGCCATCTTGCTTCCTTTCGGTGCTCATAGGACAAAAGGGACGTGGCTTACGCCCCTGGCGCCGGCGGCATACCGCGCACCGAGAAGCCACCGTCACACTCGATCACGACGCCTGTGGTCGCAGCCGCGTTCGCGCGAGGCGAGCTGGACGTAGTGGCCGGTGTAGTCGGCCGGGTCGGGCAGGAATCGTAATGGAAGCAGCGCGCGAGCCAGCTCGTCTAGGTCAGGCATGGAGTCAAGGGTCGTGTCGGCCAGGCCGAGAGCGCGCGGACCGCGGATGTCGGTGCGCATGAAGCCTGGGGCGACGCCGTTGACGCGCACGGCGGGCGCCAGCTCGAAGGCGAGTTGCTCGACCAGCCCCACGACGGCGTGCTTCGACGCGGTGTACACCGCTCCGCCCACACCAGCGTTACGCGAGGACAGTGAGGCCGTCAGTACCACGTTGCCGGAGGCTTCGATCAGGGCTTCCACCGCCGATTTAACACCTAGCAGGCACCCCTTGACGTTGACCGCGAATAGTTCGTCGAACCCGCGGTCAAGGGCCTCCATGGGCGTGTCCACCAAACGCGCTCCGTAGTCGAACAGGCCGGCGTTGCCGACGAAGGTGTCGAGCCGCCCGAAGGCCGACAGGGCTCGCGCCACGGCCCGCTCGTTGTCCCCGGCAACCGTGACGTCCCC
This sequence comes from Actinomycetota bacterium, assembly GCA_046727055.1. Lineage (GTDB taxonomy): Bacteria > Actinomycetota > Actinomycetes > Propionibacteriales > Propionibacteriaceae > Microlunatus. The sequence goes on from JBKPBV010000005.1 coordinate 6,246, forward strand.
CACGACGCCCAGAACCGTCCCGTCGTGGGAGCCCTCCACATCGACAGCACGTCGGCGTCGGCCTTAACCAGAGCCCGGGTGATGGCGGGTGCGGCGACCGCTGCGTCGGAGATGGCAAGGACGTAGCGACCGGGCCGTCCCGAAGACCCGGCCCGGGTCGCCGAGAGGGGCGAGGGTCTTGACCGTGAGTGTCCGGGCGAACAACTGGTCGCGCAGCTCGGCGGGCCTGCCTATCGTGCGCAACGTCGTGTTCAAGATCGCTACCCGGTCGCATAGGCGCTCGGCCTCCTCAAGGCGGTGGGTGGTGAGGAAGATGGTCGCCCCGCTTCGGCTGAGCGAGACGATCAACTCGTGGACCTCCCGGGCGGCGGCCGGGTCCAGGCCGGTCGTCGGCTCGTCGAGGAACAGGACCTCCGGATCGCTGAGCAGAGCCCTGGCCAGGGCTACTCGCTGGCGCAGCCCTTTGGACAGGGCACCGCAGGCATCGCCGGCCCGGTCGACCAGGTTCACCGCGCGCAGTGCGCGGTCAATGCGATCTGGTGGGTTGGGCGTGTCGTACAGTTCGGCGAAGCATCTGAGGTTCTCGACTACGCTCAGGCGCGGGTACAGCCCCGGTGACTCGGGCATGATCGAGATCCGCCGACGGATCTCCACTCCGTTCTCCGGTGTCAGCGGTATCCCGGCGACCATGGCCGAGCCGGATGTGGGGGCGATGAGCGTGCCGAGCGTACGCACGGTCGTGGTCTTCCCGGCACCGTTCGGCCCGAGGAATCCGAAGACCTCGCCGTAGCCGATCTCGAAGGAGACGTCGCGGAACGCGATCCGGTCACCGAAATGTTTGCTCAGTGCAGAGGTGGACAGCGCCGGGGCGCCTGGGCTCCCAACGTCGGCGACCAGCGCCTGTGTGCTACCGAGGCGGTCACCAGGCTGGAGCAGCGAGTTTGGACCGGGTGTACGTGCCGAGTCCTCGCGATCCAACTCCTCAGCTTCGGGCTCGACCGGCTGCCGGGACCGGTCACCGCGGCCGAACAAACCCACGTTGTCCACCATACGGTCCAGCCGCTGACGACACCTGACCGAGGATGGCCTCAGCCATACGCACATCCCGATCTGCCGCAACGAGCGCGGTTTGTCCGTTGCTGGCGCCGTGGTCCGTAGTTGGTCCGTAGTTCGGCGCACTCCCTCGTCCCGCTCGTGACCGCCAGCTCTGGACGTAAGGAGAACAGTCAAGGCTCGGGCTTGCCCGATCGCGCAGATCGCGCAGCGAGGCAATCAGCCTTTACGTGGTCAGCCGAACCAGCGCGGCCTGCCCGGTCAGGTGGCGGCCGTCGATGGCGGCACGTTCTGGTTTCGGCGGAATACGTTGTCGGGGTCGTAGCGGTCCTTGAGCGCGACCAGGCGGCAGTACTTCTCCTCGCCGAAGGCGCTCCGCACCCGGTCGTCGTCGACATCGGTGAAGAAGTTCAGCGCCATCCCGGCCGTCGTCCAAGGCCGAAGCTCCCCGCCCGTGTCCTTGACCCAGGAGATGTGTCGCGTGTCGTGCGCGTCGGTCCAGATCCCGTCGCAGTGATAGAACCAGTGCGCCGACCGCCCGCCGATTGGCGTGGCGTCCTCGGAGACCTCGGCGACCGCGCCGCAGCTCCGCGCCAGGATGATCACGCTCGCCGGGAAGCTCGGCCGGGACGAACGGCGCCGGAGGCGCGGTCATCAGGATCACGCCACCGACCACCTCGCGGGGCGCCCGGGCCAGCACGTCGCGGACGTTCCGGCAGACCTGCCCTTCCCGGTCGCGCGGGTATATCAGCATCCCGCCGTACACGGTGGGACCGACCCGATGCAGCCGCAGCTCAAACTCTGTAACTACGCCGAAGTTGCCGCCACCGCCATGCAGCCGCCAGAACAGGTCCGGGTTCTCGGTCTCGCTCGCGGTGACCACCCGGCCATCGGCGGTCACGACGCGCGCCGAGACCAGGTTGTCGCAGGCCAGCCCGTGCACCCGCTCGAGCCAGCCGCTGCCGCTGCCAAGAACGAATCCGGCCACCCCAGTGGTCGTCATACGGCCGCCGGTGGTTGCCAACCCGTGTTCCTGGGTTGCAGCGTCCAGCTCACCCCAGGTGACGCCCGGTCCAACCCGAGCGGTACGCGCGACCGTGTCGACCTCGATCTTCCGCATCGGGCGGAGGTCGAGGAGCAAGCCGTCGTCGATGGTGGAGTACCCAGCGACGGAATGGCCGCCAGCCCGGGCCGCGAGCGGCAGCCGTGCGGACTGCACAAACAGGACCGCCGCTATAACGTCGCCGTCGCACGTGGCCCGGGCGATCGCCGCGGGCCGGCCGTCGAACATGGCGTTGAAGACGACGCGGGCCTCGCCGTACTGATCGCCGTCGGCGGGCGTCAAGATCTCGCCCGCGAAGGTCGAGCGCAGCGGGCCGAGGTCGGTGGCGGGAGCCAGCGGTTGCCGCTGGTCGGTCGCGGGAGCCAGCGGTTGCCGCTGGTCGGTCGCGGTGATGTGGGTCATGCTCCGATGGTGGCCGCCAGGCGGGCCCGGCGCAGTGCTGCACGTCACAGTCCGCGTAGGTCGAGTTCGCCGCCGGCCCGAGCGGCCTCGCCCAGCGCAACCCAGTCGTGCACATAGAAGTGGCCAGCGCGCTGACTGACCACACCACGGGTCACCAGGCCCGCCAGCGCCCGGTTAACGCCCTCCCGAGAGGCGGCGACGTACGCCGCGAACTCGCTTTGCGAGAGCCGGAGCCTGATCCGAAATCCTTCCGAGGTGCTCTCGCCGTGCTGGTCGGCGAGGTAAAGGATCAGGCTGGCGACCCGGCGGCCGATGTCATCGAACGCCACCCCACTGAAGGAGTACGCCCCCTGCACAGCTGCGATGCTCAGCTGCTCCAGCATCCGCTGCATGGCGGCCGGATGTCGCGCCAGGAAGCCGAGCAGCGGAGCACGTCGGACCATGAGGCATCGCGCCGCGGTCATAGCGCTGAGGCTCAGCCACCGGATGCCCACCGGGTGGAACAGCCCCACCTCGCCGGTGACCGCGACCCCCCGGTACACGCCCACGATCACCTCGCGGCCATCGCGGCTCACTCGGTGCGCCTTGAGCTGGCCTTCGGCGAGCACGACGATCACCTCCGCGCGGTCGCCCTCGATCCAGACCGTCTGACCGCGGGCATACCTGTGCTCGCGCAGGTCGGGCAGCAACTCTTCGACGTCCTGGACGGAGAGGTCGCGGAAGATCGGGGTCTGGAGGAGGATCCCGGCAGGATCCATGCAGCGAGGATGCCACGGCACGGCCCGAGAGCGTCAGCCGCCGCGAGATCGTAACCCACGTCTTCTACCCGGTTGGGCTGGCGAGATTTGAACTCGCGACCCCTAGCCCCCCAGACATGTGATCCCCGTTATTCCCGGTGCTCGCCCGTCCTCACCGGTACGCGGCTGAGCGTGAATTCCGGGCCTGTGAGGGCCGTTCGTGACCTCTCGTGCTCGCCTGTATCCAGCAGTTTGCACACACGACGCTCACACAAAGAGATGATGTCCAAGATCAACTAGCACGGCCCACGAAACGGCCCGACCAGTGATGAAAGCACCGGCCGGGCCTAGGAGGTCCACCCCTACCAACTACGAAGGAGCAGGACCTCCAATGTCAACCGTAACCACCCTGGCCACAGCCCCGATCAACGCTGTCGGCCAGATCGTGATCGAGCTTGTAGAGGCCGACCCCGCCCGGCACCGCATCGGCGTGGCCGCCTACATGGCCTCCGGGCGGGCAGCCGACCTGGTCAACGGTCTGATCTGGTATCCGATCATCGGCATCACTACCACCGTGCTCTGCGCCGCAGCTGTCGTGACCGGGCTATTCGACCATCCCAACGCGATGCGCACCACGGCACTGATCATCATCGTTGTCGGCACCGTGGTGTTCACCGCCGCTACCTCACGTGCCGCCCCAACGCTTTTGACATTGCGCCACGGCGAAGTCAACGACGCGGAGGCTCAGGCCACATTGAATCGCTTCGCCCGGTTCAACGCCGTCCGAGCCACAGGCGTCGCGGTCACTGTCTTAGCAGCCTTTTGGGCGCTCGCCTTGACCATCAGCTGACCGGGAAAATGTGGGCGCACCTGCAATCTGATAGCTTCCCAGGGCACCGGCGGCTGCATTCCCGGAGCCGAGATAGTTTGGTAAAACCTACATAAGGACCTGGAGAACGAACGAGAGACAGGCGAGAAGGAAAAAGTCAAAACGTCGAATTGAAATACAGTTGTATAAATTTCTCTTTTTCGTGCTTCGTGAATTGAGCAACTTTTTCTTTTCTCTTTTCAGTAACAGCCTTCACTCATTTTTGAGTGTCGTTACCTTTCTTGAGTAGTAGGAGCAACTTTCCAACCAGTTTTTTGATCCGCAGGGAAGTCAAAAATCTGGGCTAGGGGGAGGCCATCGGCTCACGGCGCCAGGCTTTACCGCTAACGTGCTCACCCGATCGATGCGCGGTTCCGCTCCGGGCGGGTCCGTCGCGTTGCTCGGATGTAGGCGTTGGTGGTCGGGTGGAACATCAGGATCAGCGCCGCGATGATCGCTCCCAGGTGCACAAGCCGGCTGGCCGCGAACAGCACAGACCCCAAATCCGCGGCTGCCATGGCGTCGGCCGGCGATCCGCCTTCGGCGAGCCAGGTAACTGGCCCGATCACCAGCGACAGGGTCCCGAACCCGCCACACAGC
>JBKPBV010000006.1:0-3852 GCA_046727055.1 Actinomycetota bacterium
ACCTCAGCAGGTGGAGCGGGTGCAGCGCATTTCGAGCGAGTGTCGCCCCCGCCAGGTCCCTCTGGCTTTCAGTTCGACATCGTCTTTCGCGTGATCAGCACTGACGGCACGCAGGTGCTGATGAGTGACTGCATGACTGTAACCGTGAAGTAGCAGCCGCGGACGTGCCCTCCTGACTACGGCCGGTGGTGCCGCTGTCGGCCGAGGACGGCCGCCGCAGGCGGCCGCCCGCAGGCCGGCCTTGAGGTCGTGTAGAGGAAAGTCTCACAGCGCGTGGTTTCAAGTTCCAGGAGACTTCCTCCGTGCGAGAGACAATCCGGGTGATCGGACGACCTGGGGAAACGCTTGAAAACGGCTGCTGACCTGCGTGGCCATTGACCGTCGCTAGCCGGGGTTGTCCGTGACGCTCCGATCGTGTGCGGCCCCAGCACGGCCCCGGACCTGGGTTGCCGTCCCGTCCGGGCCATCGCCTCCGGCGCTCCGGCTTTCCAGGACCAGGGACAGAAGCAACGGCTGGGCTCGGCCCTATCTAGACAGCCAGCCGACACCTGAAGGACACAGATAACCGCGCAACCGCGGCTCGCTCGTATCATTCGCTTTGCTCTGAACTCAGACCAACCCGCGAGGTTCCTGTGGATGCCCTGGACGCCACCGGTAGCTTTTGGTTCCCTGGCAGCGAAAGGGTGGCCATCTACGGCAGCCTGGTCTTCGACCCGGCTGACGGGAGCACCCTCACCTTGGCGGATGCCCTGTCGGAACTGCTGCCCAACGGCGAGCGACGCGAAGCCTGGGGCGGCGAACGCGACCGCGTCTATGGCCAGATCGACCGCGGCGGCCACCGTATCAAGGTCACGCTCATCGACTGCATCTGGTTATCGCCGACCAAGTACCATGCCAACCGGCTGCTGCTCGGCGGCCACTTCGCGGCAGACGACGCCAAGTTCCACCAGGCGATCGTCCGCCTGCGTGATCTGCCCGCCTGGGTGGCGCAGGAGGCGCTGACCATCGAGGTGGACGCCGCATTGGATGAGACGGAGCGGCGCGAGCTTCGCGTACACCTGGACCGGCCACCGGCCCTACGGGCACCGTTCGCGCGGGGTGACCTGAGTCTAGACTTTCGTTGGTCGCGCGATGATGTGGACTACGAGCAACTCACCATCCGGGAATGGCCGCAGTTTGAGTTGGCATATACGGCTCCTGCGTCCCTGACCGAGATCATGGTTGACGTCAGCAGCCTGCACAGCCTGCTGACGCTATGCGCAGATGGCCCCAGCGCCATCGACGGCGTGGAGCTGTACCGTCCCGACTACCCCAAGCGTGTGCTGTCCGGCGAGGCCATACCAGGCACGATGGAGAGGATCGAGCTGCGGTCAGCCTTTGTCGGGGCGGGTTCGCCGGGGCAGCAGAAGCGCCGGGCGCCGCACCGAATGCTGGTGTCGTTCGGCGATGTCGGTGGCATCAAGACGGCCGCTACCTGGCTTGACGAAGCGTCGAGGTTCAGGATCATCGTCGGCTATCTCGTTAGCATGCGTGCCGACAGCATCTTTGGCCAGAACCGCCTCCTGAATGTCTGCTCCGCAGCGGAAGGCCTCCACCGCGCTACTATCGGCGGATCGCATATGGACGAGGCTGAGTTCAGATCCATTAAAAGGATGCTCAAGAAATACCTACCGCGTAAATACCGCGAGTGGTTCGACAGCCGCATGCTTCACGCCAATGACCCCAGTCTCAACCAGCGCCTCAAGCAGCTGGCCGGTCAGCTCGGCCCGGTGGCGGAGGAACTCGTGGGGGCCGTGACCGTCTGGGGTCGCGTTGTATCCACGTGCCGTAATGACCTGACGCACCTTGAGGGATTAGCCGATCAGTACGACAGCAACGAGCAGTACGACAGCGGCGACCTGTATTGGCTGGCAGAAGGGGTCTTCAATGTCACCCGGCTGTGCCTGCTGGTTCACGTTGGACTGCACAACGAGCTTCTACCGGAGCTAGCAAAGTCGTGGCCGATACATGGAGCACAGGAGCGCGTAATAGATGCTGTAGGGCGCCTCGCCGAGGTCCAGCGACGGCAGCGCTATCGCAAGCGGAAGGGCCGCCGTTAATCTCCCCAGTGCTCACTGATATCAGCAACCGTCGTAACAACCTGATGCGGCTCCCGCTCAGGTGAGGTCTCACCCGCCGAGGCTACTCTCGAACCCCCTTCCTGCCCCTGCTGGCTGACCACATAAGTTGGCGGTTAGGTGCACCTCTCCGGGTGGTCCATCCGCGGCTCTCCTTCAAACTCATGTTCGATAAGCTAGAGCCATTGGGGACCCGGCACGACGCCGCCCTGGGCCGGCCGATCGCAGCGCCACTCGACCAGTGCGCGGAGCTGCTCGGCGTCGACCTGGCCACCATCCAGGAGGTGGCCGCTAGCGTGGAGCCCTGCATCCGCGGGGACGGCTCCAAGGTCTGAAGCCTGATGCAGCTTGAGCGCCACTACGGCCCTAGCTGTACGGCAGGCAGCGGGACGGCTACATCGACCGCCGACGCACCCCGACTGTCGACAGATAAGCACAGTCCGTGACCTTCGGGACCACAATCCGAATCGCCTGCTTGCATCATCCCAGTTGCTTGAGCTGGACGGCCAGCGACCTGCGGTTCTCTGGACCCTTGGCGACCGTTGGCGACCGTTCATGCCCGTGCTCGACCGTTGCGGCACGGACCCAGCGCGGACCCGGCCGCAAGGTTGGCTTCGGCCTCGATAGTGCGCAGCCCCAAGGTAGGCTTAACATCCCGCAGACCACTAGCGAGGAGGAGCGGTGCCAGACTTCGGCCCAGAGCTGCGGCGTTGGGTTCTTGGCCTGGAGCCCGAACGAGCGGTCATGCTCATGCGCTCGCTCCTCAGTGCGGAAGCAAGCCGAACTCGTGCTGAGCCCGGCTCGGTGATCATGACGGGGAATATCTATGTCCCAGACGGGGGCGTGGACGGCCATACTAATCTACCTCCAACAGCTATTAGCCCGTTTCCAGTCGGCTCCCGTACCTGGCAGGTCAAGGCGGGTGATTCTCGACCGTCTCCCTCTGGGGAAGTGTCCAAATGGGGAGTGCAGGAAGATCTTAGGGCGGGCCGAGACTATGTTCTTGTGTGGACAGGAAGGGAGTTGACGGCGCTCGACAAAGAGGCTTTTGAGCGTGAGTTCATCGCCGAGGTTAGGAAGACGGAAGCCATCAGGACAGCCGTTGTGCTTTCGGTCCTAGACGTCGAGGCGATGGCTGTTCTACACCCCGCGGTTGTCCAACAACAGGGTGGCCCTCGCCTTTTTGGGCTAAGCCATGATCAGTGGGAGCGCCACTTTGACCTACCGTTCTTTGCCGACGATGCTCGCGGGCGACTGCTTGACCAGGCACGGGAATTCGCTTCATCCGACTGTGCCACGTTGACTCATCTCCACTTCTTCGGAGATACAGGCGTAGGTAAGTCTCGTCTCGTATTTGAAGCGTTAAGGCAGGAAGGTCTAAAGGAGCGTACAGTAGTCGCACCCCGACTAGATGCCGTTGATTCATCACGGCTCAGCGAGATCGTCTCGAACGACAATGCTTCAGTAATCCTTTGCGTTGATGACTGCACTTGGTCAGACGCAAAGGCCTTGGAAACCTATGCAAGCGCTGGTCAAGGACGGATCCGACTACTGACCATTGGCGATCGCCTAGGTCGAGATGTTCGGGCTGACGCTAGTACTCCAGCCGGAGTTCGTGATCTTCATGGTTGCCAGGCGGCCTGTCGTCGGTAGTGGCAGGTACGGGCGCGTGCTTGGTGTCGGCGTCGCCATACCGACCAGCGCAACCGGTGGGCGGCATCGGCGACGGGCTTGA
>JBKPBV010000007.1:0-6527 GCA_046727055.1 Actinomycetota bacterium
TACGACGCGGACGATATCTTCGACGGAAGCGTTGCGTTCTTCCGCCGGCTCACGAAGGAGGCCGATGGTACTGCCGAGTGAGGACGACCGGGACGCGATCGATCGCGCTTTTGCTGAGCTGGTCGCCGGCTACCACCTGACTGCGGACCGGCCCGATCCGCTACCCGCTGAGACAGTGGACGAGCCCACCGTCACACCTGCCATCCCTGATGCTCGCGATAGCGCGGTGAACTGGGCCGCCGATCATCCGCTCTTCGGCGTCGTCGAAACCCCTGCGGATGCTCATCTCTTCCCCGAAGAAGAGCCGACCGGACGTTACGTCCCCGAGCCACTGCCGCCCCTGCAGCGGCCCGGCGTGCCCGCCTTGCTCGGCTGGATCGGCATCGGATACGCGGTCATCATCGTCCTTGCAGCGACCTTCGGTCTGCAGTTCCCCACCTGGGCCGGTTGGCTCGCGGTCGGCAGCTTCGTGGGAGGATTCGGCATCCTGATGACCCGGCTCCCCCGCGAGCGACCACCGGACGCCGGGAATGGAGCAGTGCTCTAAGGGTCGGCCGCCGCAAAGCCGCCGGAGAATGACATGGATTACGACGGAGTTCGCGCTCGTAAGGACTCTCGGCGCGGCCGTGGCTTCCTCACCCTCCGCCTACGAAGCCGGGGCCAGAAGCCGAATTGCGCCGATTCGGGCGGCTCGATCATGGCGTGACGTGCCAGGTCAGCGGCACCAATCAGCCCGGCGTCGTTGCGGAAACGGGCGAGCACCAGCCTGGCCTCCTCGCGGAAGCCCCGGCCCGTCAGGGTACGGCTGAAGGCCCGTTGCGCAGGTTGCAGCACCAGATCACCCGCGGCGCTCACTCCCCCGCCGATAACGACAACCTCAGGATCCAGCGCGGCTGCAATGTTCGCGATCCCCCGGCCGAGCCAGGTTCCGACGTCGGCCAACAGCTCCACCGAGGTCGGCTCGCCCTGAATCGCCGCGGCAGTGACAACTGGCCCGCTGATCCCGTCCGCATCCCCACCGACGATCTCCAAAAGCCGGTACGCGGTCGGTGAATTGGTGCGTGCCAATGCGCGGGCGTCGCGCACCAGCGCGTTACCTGAGGCGTACTGCTCCCAACAGCCACGGTTCCCGCACTCGCACCAGTGACCGTCGGGCACCGAGATCATGTGGCCCCATTCCCCTGCCATCCCGTACGACCCGCGGAAGAGCTTGCCGCCGATCACCAGACCGCCGCCGATGCCGGTACCAAGCGTGATGCACACCATCACCGACGAGCCGCGCCCCGCACCGAAGCGGTACTCCGCCCAGGCGGCGGCATTCGCGTCATTGTCCACAATCAGCGGTAGATCAATCCGCCCGCTTAGCCGTGCCCTGAGCGGCTCGGACCGCCACGCGAGGTGCGGAGAGAAGCGGACCATAGCTTGATCGTTGTCCACCCACCCTGCGGCGCCGATTCCCACTGCCTCGACGTGATGCCGGCCGCGAAGGTGCTGGACAGCACGCACTATCGCGTCCTCGACAGCCTGTGGGCTGTGTGACGGGGTTGGCTCCTGCCAACGATCGAGGATGCCGCCCTCCTCATCGACCACGCCGGCCGCCACCTTCGTCCCGCCGATGTCGACACCGATGCTGAGCAACTGCAGTGCCGCGACCCTGGCCATGCCGCGACGTGTGGCCGTTCCGAAGGTACTCAGCCCTCGACCTGCTTCTTCAGGCCTTTGAGCGCACCGTCGATGATCGTTTTCTCTGCCTTGCGCTTGAACATGCTGATCATGGGCATGTTGATATCGACAGAAAGCGTGTAGGTCACCGTCGTTCCAGCGCCGTTGGGCTTCAGCACGTACGAACCGTCCATGGCCTTGAGCAGATTTGCTTCGATTAGTTTCCAGCTGACTGCGCGCGGTTTCCAGTCATAGGCCAAGACGTAGTTGTCCTTTACCAGGGTGTGGTCGAGCACCATGCGGACGGTTTTCGGCTTGCCGGCAACAGAAGTGAGCACCTCGGCGCTCTTCATGGAGTCGACCCAATCCGGGTAATGCTCGAAGTCGGCGATGACGGCCATAACCGCATCCGGCTTTGCCGCGATGTTGATGCTGGCGCTCGTCTGATCCGCCACAGCCTTAGCGTACGCGTGGGTGTGGGCTTCAGAGGTCAAGCGCTTCGCGCAGCCTCACCCGAGCCACTTCCGCCCCGAACTGTGCGGCCACATAGCGGCGGCCGCGGGCACCCATCTCCCGTGCCAACAACGTATTGCCCAGCAAGAGTGTGAGCCGCTCTGCCAGCAGTTGATGATCATGTGACGGAACGACGAATCCGGTGTCCCCGTGCCGCACAGTCTCTGGTGCACCGCCGGAGTCACCGACGATGACCGGTAGCCCGCAGGCCGCCGCCTCAAGTGACGCCAAGCCAAGCCCCTCGGGGTTGAGCCCGGCTAATCGGGTGCGCGCTGGCAGCGCGAAGACATCGGCTCGCTGGAGGTGTCCGATCACTTCAGCACGTGGTATCGCCCCTATCAGGCGGACACAGTCTGAGAGTTCGAGCTCTTGGATGATTCGCTGCAGCCGCGGGCGCTGCGGACCGTCACCGACCACGACCAGCTCGCGGGCAACCCCGCTCGAGTGTGCCCGATCGATGACGATCCGCCAGGCCCGCAGCAGGGTGGCCAGACCCTTCTGGGGAATCAACCGTGCGACCGCAATGCAGCGACCGGCGCTCAACGCCGCAACTCCGTCGGACGGTCGGAATCGCCCGGTGTCAACCGGTGGGGCCAGCCGCAGCAATCGTTGACGTGCGTTTGGGCTGATCGCGCTGGCAATGCGGCGTTCGGTATAGCCAGAGATGGCTGTGAGGTGATCACAGCTGTCGCCGATCCGGCGCAGCAGCCGACGCACTGCGGGCAGCCGGGCCCACCAGGTTTCGTGGCCGTGGGTGATGCCAAGAATCTGGCGCGCGCCGGCACTGCGTAACGATGGAGCCAGCAGGCCGAGGGGAGCCGCGGCGCCGAAGATCACCCGCGTCGCCCCGAACTTACGGAGCAGCGATACAGCCTGTGAGGCAACCCGCGGCGTCGGCAGCAACAGCGGCCCGTTTCGAATGATCGGAAACGGTCTGTCACGATCCGATGCCTTGGCGCCGGCTGTGCCCGATGCGTAGACCACGACCTCGTGGTCGAGCAGTGCGCAGACATCGCTGACAAACGACTCGATGCCGCCGATCTGCGGAGGGAAGTCATTGGTGATGATCAAGGTCGACGGCACGTTAATACTGCGCCAAGCGGACAAGATATGCCTGCCAGCCGGCGGTCAACTCAGACTCGTTGAGTCCGAGGGTCGACCGGCTCGCCTGATCCAAGGAGACGCCCCGGTCCAGCTCGGCGTAGAACCGACCGAGCTGAGCTTCGGAGTACTTGTCTGCAATGAAACGGCACGCGAGCCAGGCCTCAGCGTAGGCCAGCGGAAGCTTGCGAGCACCGACCTGGAATCGCCGGTCAACGGGGAAGGAGCGCGGCGCACCGTCGCTGCGAACACGCGCTAGGACTTCGTCAGTTCCCTCGCTGCGTTGGCCGGGATGAGCTCGCAATGACACCCACTCAGCGAGGCCTTCCTCCGCCCAGATCGGAGCAGGCGAGTCCGGAGAGCGGGTCGCGACATGGACCAGCTCGTGCGCCAGCACTGACTGCAGCACGCTGGAGCTGAGCTGTGCCGCCTTCGGGTTGACAACCATTCGGATCGCGTCGCCCGCGGCCCCCGCGCGATGGGTCACCGCAGCAATCGAGCTGTAGCTGTCCGCCGGCTTGCCCAGGACCGACTCAAAGTCGCGCTGAGTCGCTGGGACTTCGATGACGGCGCGGCCGTTCCACGAACCCCCTAAACCCGGAGGCAGCCCCTGTCGCACATTAACGAGCGCGGCTGCGGCGAGCTGTGTCCAACGATCGAGTGACTGGCCCAAGCCGACGACCACCGTGACACCGTCCCGCTCGCGGGCAGTGACAGGACCCAGCCACCAGCTCGGCTTCTGCTCACGGACCGTCCCCGGTGGCTCATCAAAAGTCCCGGCCACCTTGACCTCGCCAGCGGCCTCGAGGAGGGTCAGCCATATGACATGCTCAACCTCCGCACCATCGCCGGGGAGCCGCCAGCTGACGATCCCCCGCTGGACCCACGCACTGGCACCCAAAAGCCGCCGACGATTCTCGGCCAGGCTGAACTCGGTCGGTTCCACACGCATCTGAAGCCTAGTGAGTGGCAGTGTGCTCAAGTTGTCATAGAGCAGTCGGGCACGTTCCGGAAAGGCCGGGTCCCGATTACTGATCAGCCGATCAAAGCCGGCGTGATCGCCTGTGAGAGCAGCCTTCATCAGGATGTCAACGGTCGCCCTGACTTGGTTTAGCCGTAAGTCGGCGGGCGCCACTGACCTCGTCACCTGCGGCGGGGCTGCAGGCGAACCAGCAGGAGCAGAGCAACCAAGCAGTGTCAGCGTCAACGCAACCATCGCCAACCGTCGCAGAGCGAGGTAGGAGCGACCGGACGCTAACACAAAGGCAGACTATTGTGGTCAGCTCAGCCAGGCCGGCGGGCGCCCGCATAGGGCATGTAGGACATCTTGATGTACTCCACATACTGGCCTGGTTGAGGAGCGTGGATGACCTGCCCGTTGCCGGCGTAGAGCCCGACATGGCTGATACCGCTGTAGAAGAACACCAGATCGCCCAGTTCGAGATCAGACTTCGCGACAGCGCGGCCGATGTTGTATTGCTGTCCGGACGAGTGCGGCAGACTCACCCCGACTGATCCCCAAGCACGCATTGTCAGGCCTGAGCAGTCCCACGAGCTCGGTCCATCGCCATTACGAGCGTATGGTTCTCCGAGCTGGGCTTGCGCGTATGCCAGAGCCTTGGCTCCACGACCGGAGCCGGTGGCAGCGCTGCGGGTGGAGCCGCGCGATGAGGTTGCGGCGGCGGTGGCCCGCGCAGTCTCCTTCTTCTCCGCATCCGCGATCTGCTCTCGCTGAGATTCGGAAAGCTTCGCCAGCACCTTCTTGGCCTCGGCGATCTTTTTGTCCGAGGCGTCGCTGAGGGTTTTGAGCTGCTTCTCCTTCTCGGCAAGGGCTGCCAGATCGGTCTCTGACGCATGCTCTAGCGCGGCGAGGTTCGCTTGTGCCTGCTGGTAGTCCTGCAGCGCGGAGTTCTGATTTTCATTGACCTGCTGCACGGTGGAGATCTGGCTGAGGAATCGATCGGTATCGGGGGTCACAAAAAGCTGAGCAGCCGTGTCAAGGCTGCGGTTCTGGAACTGGGCAAGTGCAACCTGGCCGACCTGAACCTTGATCCGTGCGACGTTTTCGGTCTGGGCTTTGACATCTGCTTGCTTCAGCTTCAGTTGGGCACGACCCTGCTTGATCTCCTCCTTGACACCGGAGTACTGCTGGTCGATGGCGGCCGCATCTGTTTGCAACTGCTCGATCAACGCTTTAGCCTCCGCGACGGTGACTGGCGGGTCTGCTGCGGCCGGCAGACCCGTCGGGACTGCGAACAAGGCAGCCAACGCCAATGTGGCGAGTCCGAGTCCCGCGATGCGTACGCGTCGAGCGATCGAGGAGGCGCCGAGCTTTGGGCGGCGGCTAACCCGGAATGCGCGTAAGGTCACGCGCGCAGTGAAATTCACAGTTCCCCGACTCCTGCGTTCCCCGACTCCTGCGCGCAGCTCTCACAGATGCTGGCTAAGACCTCCCCAGATCTGAGCACAGCCCGAGAACTGTCATGGATCTTCTTGCTGAGCGGTGGATGACACGTGTGTCATCTGGGTCACCGGACAGTGGTTGACACACTAGGTCACGATTAGATCACGTGCAATCAGGATCGCGATATTGGTCATGTGTCGTTTAGGCATAGTCCCGCCAGTCCCCTGGCGGCTGCACGCTGCGGACCGGTCGGGTGCCCGGAATCAGCCGGAGCGGCGGAACCAATCCAGAGCCAGCCAGCGCCTTCAGCGCGGCCTGCTCGTCGGGGTCGAGGTCGACGGTGCCCGCCGAAGATGGCCCGGACGTAGCTAGCAACACGCTCACCACGCAGTCGTCACAGGCCACGTCTCTTGCGACACAGGTGTCGCAGTCCACGTGTAGCACGTCCATCTCGATTCCCTCCGCCAGATTCGTTGCGAATCAGATTCGCAGCAGATCCGCAGAAGATCCGCTGGCCGTACGGTCTCGCAGAGCACTGACACTTTCTTTTGATGACCGCCCCACGGCTCGACTGGGGCGGCCGTCTAGCGCCTGGGTCTGGTGTCCATTCGGGGAAAATCCCGCATCGGCAGTGGCCGTCTCGGATACAGTCGGCCATTCGCCCCCAGGCGCATCTTCAAGTAAGTTAGGGGCCCTGGGGAGTCTCATGGGGGAAATGTGGTACAAGCACGACGGGCGAAAGCCCGGCCAGCACGCGTCATCATTCCGCTGGCGGTCGCTGCAGCACTCCTGATAGGCGGTTCATTTGCAGCAGTGAGGTTCTGGCCCGATGCGACGACGGCAGGGC
>JBKPBV010000008.1:0-4040 GCA_046727055.1 Actinomycetota bacterium
CAATTAGAGAAAACCAGGTTGCGGCTACGCCGCCACGCTACAGTCTAGTGTCGAGATCCGTCAATCACCCACCGCGTCGCTTGTGTGTTGGGCGAGAGCACGAATTGGATTCAGACTGGTACTAGCCTCGGGCCAACTGGACGACAACGAAGCAAGGAAGCGCTGCCAGAGTTCAGTCGAGCTCGCTGCAGCGCTGTGCTATAAGTGAGCGCCCGCCGCCTGCAGCGACGCTCCCATCCCCGGTGGGTCCGAACGGCGATAGCGTCTTCCCTGAACAGCGAGCGTGACTAAAGGCTCATGAAGCGACCAAAGTCGGTGACGGTCGTCCTACCCGCCCACGGGGTCGAGGGTGCGATCGCCAAGGTCGTGCGCGACCTGGCCGTGGCCGCCTATGCCCTGCGCTCCCGTGAGATGGAGTTAGATGTTCTGTTGCTGTATGGAGGCGGGGATGCGACCTCAGCGATCGCGACTGCGACCGCCAAGGACTTAGGTCTCGACCTCACGGCGGTGCCGGCCCCAGCTGCCGGGCCCGGCCAGGCGTTCCTGGATGGCTTCCGCCAGGTGGCCCACTACGGGCCCGCCGACTTGGTGGTCACCATGGATGCCACCGGCCACCACGACGCCACCCAGATCCCGCACCTGATCGATCAACTGGTGGAGCGAGAGCTGCACGTGGTCATCGGCTCCCGCTGGGCGCGAGGCGCCGGCACGCCGGGACTCAGCGCCCGCCGCTGGGCGCTCGGCCGAGCTGCCAACTCGGTGTTCCGCACCCTGACAGGGGCCCGCGAGATCAGGGACGCCACGACCAGTTTCCGGGTCGCCCGCGTGGAGGTGGTGCGCGACTTTGACATGACCGGGATTGCGGTTAACAGCTACAGCGTCCAGACGGCCTTCGTGGCCATGGCCATCGCCAACGGCTACCGGGTCGGCGAGGTGCCAATCATCTACTGGCCGGCAGTTCGACCCCGCCGGCCCGAGCTCCACAACGCCGCCGACGTCCGCAGGTTCATCGAGCACCTGGTGTACCTTCGGGACGAGGTCCGCAGGGCCCGGCAAACGCGGCTCGCGACACCGGGAAGAACCTTCACCGATGACCATTTCGGCGCCGCTGACGACCTGGAACGGCTCGGCACGGCCGAGCGGTTCTTGAACTGGGTCCTGGACGAGTTCCACCCTTACCTGAAGGGTTCGGTCCTGGAGGTGGGCGCCGGGACGGGAACGATCACCCGCAGACTGGTCGAGCGCTACCCGGAGCTGTGGGTGACCGCGCTGGAGCCCGCCGATAACGTCGTCGGTGACCTGGAAGCCTTCGCGGCGGTCACGCCACAGGTCACTGTCCTGCGACAGACCCTGGCCGCGGCTGGCGCCTTGGCGACGGGCAGCTACGACGCGGTGCTCTACCTGAATGTGCTTGAGCACATCCAGGACGACACCGACGAGCTGCGCCGCGCCGCCGAGGCGCTGCGGCCCGGCGGGGCGTTGCTCATCTTCGGCCCGGCGCTGTCCTGGCTGTACAGCGAGCTGGACTACAAGGCCGGCCACTACCGCCGCTACAGCATCGACGGGCTTCGACGTCTGGTCGAGGCGGCCGGGTTCAAGATCATCAAGGCCAGCTATCTCGACGTCCTCGGTACCCTGCCGTACTGGCTGGTCTACCGGCGGGCCGGTCGAGACAGCATCAGCGGGACATCGATCTGGGGCTATGATCGAGTGATCGTGCCGATCAGCCGACTGCTCCAGCGGGTCGCACCTGACCGACTCATCGGCAAGAACGTACTCCTGATCGCGACCAAGCCTTGACAGCGGCTAGATAGGCCTGCGCACGACCCGTCCATCGTCATGGAATGACGCGGTCACCGGCTGGGGCCGCCAAGGGCGGCCCGACAGGTAGAAGGCGACTAGCACGACGATCATCACGGCCATGAGCAACGCCGTCGCCGGCATAGCCGGCCCGGGGTTGTTGAGACGCATCCGCTCCGCAGGAGCCATGTCAAGCAGCGGAGTGAGCAACTGGAACCCAAGGATTACCAGGATGACCGTACGCAAAGGCGGTTGCAGCCGCTGCAGGGTCAGCGCCGCGGCTGGGATGATGATGGGGAAGGCGTAGAGCGCGAACCGGCCCCAGTCACCGCCGAAGACGAACTGCGCAAAGACAGGAATCAGCCACCAAAGTAGACGCCGAATGTTGTGGTCCCAGAGGCTCAGGATGGCAAGCACCCACCAGCAGCCGAACGAGACCATGATCATCACGACAAAGAGATGCACGGGTCCCCCGCGGTCCGCGAACCACGAACCGAGCCCAAAGACGGTCTGGCTCTTGAGCCCTTCCCGACCGGGGATGACCTTCACGGGTACGGTGTTGACGATCCACCGATACACCAGCCAGCCAGGCAGCACGACCAGCGCGGCGACAAGCGCCGCCCGTACCGTACCGAGTCGGCTACGCATCCAGCCGAATGCTGGTGCCGCGAGCCCGATGAACATCTCCCTCACCCCGGCGAAGATGATGCTGATCGGGGCAACCAGCCACACCCACCCGCTGACAATCGCCAGGAATGCAGCTGCGACAAGCAGCATGGCCGCCGGATCGGTCAGCCAGGGGTTGTAGAGGTAATAGACCGCGGCGTGGCTTGAGAGCAAGCCAACCATTGCCAGCAATGCCGCCCAATGCACGCCGCCGAGTCGGCGGGTCAGCGCATACACCAGCGGGCCGATCCCGACCATGCACGCAAGCGAGATCCGGTCAAAGGTGAGTTTCGGATTGCCGCCGATCGAATGGGCAAGGTACGGGATGAGGATGCGATGGGCATACGGACTTTTCACCAGCCGCGTAGGGTCCGCGGCCATCATCAGGTACTGCTTGGCGTCACAGCAGGTGGGCACTGACAGCGGCAGGACCTTGCGCCAGATCGCGATGACGGCGACCGCCACCAACAGAGCGACAAGCAACTGCCTTGCGTTCAGCCGCTCGGACGGCCTCGACGGCTCGACCGCGGTCAGGCGAGCCGAGGCATCGCCGTCCGAGACCTGGTGCGTTGGGACCGTGCTAGGACCGCGCCGGCGCTCGGCTCGCCCGGGCAAGTCGGGGATCTCGCTCATCGCTCGCGGATGCTAGCAGAGCGACAGGGCGGTCGAGACCTTGGGGAATCTGCCCACCGATCAGTACGGCTAACAGCAGCGACATGTCGAGATAGGCGCAGAGCAAGGGAGACCAAGGGACAGCATGAATCTAAGCAGGGCGAGCAGACCTGAACAAGACCGTGCAAGAGACCGACCACGCTGGCTTGGTTAGGTAGCGATGAGCAGATACAATGATTGCCAGTAAATCCGGCGCTGAAGCCGCTAGTTGTTGGCAGCAGGGGAGTAGGATCTGCCGCCATCAGCAAGAGGGTGTCTGAACTCCCAGGCTGCTGGCGATGCAACGGGAATCGAAGGGGAGCGGTTGGAGGGGCACACGGTCCCTGTGACTCAGGATGGAGAAATCCTTGCCCCATGTTATCACGGGGGCAATCAAATGGAGTGATACCAATTTCGCTTTCGCGCAACTCAGGCGTCTGATGGGGCCACACCCTTTGGCCCCTACCGCCATAGTCAACAAACTACCGATAGCCTGTTAAGGTCGGGCTGCTCTTCGGGCTGGTGATGATCGACGTGCTCAGTCACTGCGGAAATTCCTTATGATACTTGCATCATAGCAGGTGTCGCTGCGTTGGGGTCTTGCCGTAATAAAGCTGGCTACCGTGCGTGGAGCACGATAACCGGATGGGCCGCTACCCGACGAGCTGCCGGATGACCGCCTTCGACGGCACTCCGCGCGAGTCGATCGCGACGATGAAGTAGTACCCGGGCGGCATGAGCGTCGACGGGGTGTTCACGACGCCGCCGGTGGTGGTGAGCGTCGCCTTGTAGTCCCCGTTCTGCGCCTCGGACTGGTGCGTCGTGTCGGTGAGCGGGAAGAAGTGGATCTCCTTCCGGCTTGTGCCCGACACCCAGCTCACCCCGAGCGAGAACGCCTGCCCGCGCGTGATCGTGGACGGCGC
>JBKPBV010000009.1:0-5096 GCA_046727055.1 Actinomycetota bacterium
CCATGAAGCCGCCAACAATAATCGCCGCGATGATGACGAACGCCCTCTGCCATGGCTTTTGGGAGCGACCACGCGTATTCATGTCGTTGCCTCCTTTGCGTTATTCAGCATCCTCACCTCACGCTGCCTGTCACCAGCTAGTGCCGGCTGGTTGTCCGGCTGACCCTGCGGCCCCCCAACCAGGCCCACAGCCCTGATCTGGCCCGACGCTGATGAGCGCGGAGCACGCCCATCGCCCTGGTCCGGACGACGCGCAGAGTAATGGTGCTCGCGTAGACAGTGTCTCCGTCAATGGCTTTGAGATGGACTACGAGTCCTGGGGCGCCGGCAGGCCATTGGTGCTGCTACATGGCGCGATATCGACCATCGAACCCAGCTTCGGCGCGGTCATCCCGCGTGTCGCGCAGACCAGGCGGCTCATCGCCGTTGAACAACAGGCGCATGGCCGAACTGCTGACATCGAGCGTCCTCTGACCTACACCCAAATGGCGGAGGACACGGCCACGCTTGTCCGAAAGCTCAAGATTGACCGTGCCGACTTCTTCGGTTACAGCATGGGAGCAGGTATCGCGCTCGAGCTGGCAGTGCAGTATCCGCAGCTCGTCCGACGGCTTATTGTTGCTTCCCTGGCTTACCGCAACGACGGCTTCCACCCCGATACCGCTGCGCAGCTTATGGAACCCGTCACCGGTGGGTGAAGATCGGACGGGAGCGGGCGGGTTGGCGGGGCCCGGTGCACAGCTGAGTCGCCACCCGTCCCCGTCGCCTCGCGACGGTCACCCAGCGAAGGTGTCGATGTCGTCGGGGGCCAGGTCGGGGCGGAGCCGCAGGAGGCGCAGCGGGTGCCGGTGCCGGCCGGCTTGGAGGGCGCTGTCGGCGGCCACTTCGACGACGACGTCCGGCTGGACACGGGTGATGTCGAGCGAGCCGCCGCCGAAATGTCCGGAGCCGATGCGGGAAGGCCATGGATGCTCACCGGCGGCGGCCGGGGCCAGGACGGTGGCCAGCTGCTTGGCCTGCCGAGTCGACAGGGCAGTGGTGCGTCCGACGATGACCAGTTCCCCGGTGTCGGTGTAGCGGCCGGCGACCACGGCCTCGGGCCGGCTGGTGGACCCGATGACCGCCCCGACGATCACGTCGAGGTTCTCCCGGGACCTCACTTTGATCCAGTCTCGGCTGCCGGGGCGGTAGGGGGAGCCGGCGCCCTTGGCGACCAGGCCTTCGACCCCGGCCACCCGGTAGTCGACCAGCCATTCGAGGGCGGTGTCGTAGTCGTCGGTATAGGGGGATAGCTGCAGCGGCGGCCGCCAGGTGGAGGCCAGGTCCTCGAGGGCGGCCCGCCGGTCACGCCACGGGTGAGGCCGGAGATCCTGTTCGTCAAGGGTCAACAGGTCGAAGGCGACGTAGGAGGCCGGGTGCTCCCGGGCCAGCTTGGCGGCTACCGCTGGGCGGGACACCATCCGGCGTTGTAGCTGGTCGAAGTTGAGCCGGCCGTCCAGCCACACCACAGCCTCGCCGTCGAGGACGACCCCGGCCGCTAGCTGTGCCTCCGCGGCGGCAACGAGGTCGGGGAAGTGGCTGCTGAGATTCGATCCGTTCCGGGACCACAGCTCGGCGCCCTGGCCGGTGACCCGGAGCGGGGCTCGGTATCCGTCGTACTTCAACTCCCAAATGGTTCCCCCGACGAGCGCCGACTTCGGCGGCACGCTGTCTTGGGCCTTCGCCAGCTGCACCTCGATCGGTCCTCGGGCACTCATTCTCGGTCGGCTGGACGTTCGGCGTTGTCGTGACGCTGTTGAGCGCTGCTGCGCAGCGCTCTCATTCTGATGACCGAGAAGCGTCGCACAGCGTCCTGGGTTTGCCGCTCCTTGGTCCACCAGTCGAGCTGGCCACCGGCTGACCAGGAGGCTGCCTCCACCTCGATCGGCGGATCGACTGCCCGGCGATCGGCCTCGGGTATCAGCTGCAGTTCCCCTTCCCTCAGCTCCATATCTGATTAGAACATGGCTGCGATTCAATGGGGAAGCCGCATGCACACTGGGTGAAGTTCCGAGTATGATGCAGGGCCCCAGGCACGAGAGCTCGGTCGACGCTTCACCGTGACTGAGGTAGTGCCGCGAGCCACCGCGTCGCCGAGCTAGCGACCCTTGGTTGCTTGTAGCGGTTGGTGGCCGAGTCACACGTTTGCCTTGAGATTAAAGCGGCTGCTCGCAGGTGCCTGGTCGATGTAGCCGCGGAGGGTGCCGGTCGGCGATACCTCGAGCATTGCTGGGGTCAGCCCGAGCTGTGGAGCGTGTGCGGCGCTGAGCGGTTGGAGGAGTGGGTCCTGGACGTGTATGTAGAAGGTGGTCCCCGCGTTGCTCGTGGGCCAACCGGCAGCACGTTGCCGCAGGTGCAGGTGCCTGCATCCAGCGGAAGGATCCGCACCCAATTCGGCGGTGCTCACGGGCGGGCAGCCCTGATGATGTCGCCGAGTTACACCCGACCACCCGCGCCTTCGTACGAGGCTAGGCACGCCGGGCCCTCGGGGAGCCTCCTCCTGCGCTCTTGCACCCATGCAGTCAGCACAGGAGTATTAGCGGCCTCGGCATCTTCGATCAGAAGGGCCTCGATGTTGGTCGGAGGGCAGCATGGCGAACCCACCGTTGACGCGCGAACAGGTCCTCGAGGAGCTGAGGTTCCTCACCACGGTAGAGCACGCGGTCATCGTCGAGGACCTATCGCTGTATTGCGCCCTCGGTCACGATCTGCCGGCCGACGATGGTGGCGCAACCACCCAGCAGGGGAGTGCTGCGCGTGATCAAGGCTTCGCTCTGGCTCAAGTTGCGATGTTCCGCTATAAAGCACTCCAATTGGCGCTCGTCGAAGCGGGCGGCGATCCGGAATTGGGCCGGGCGACGAGCGTTTCGAGCGACTCCGTGCCCGAAACCCCCCTGGTGCCACCCGACGCCGCCCAACTCGAGCGATTCCTGGCACGCGCGCAGGCTATCGCCACCGCTGTCGAGGAGCGCTACGCCAAACTGCTACCGGCGGTTACCTCCGACCCAGTTTTTGAAGATCCGCTCCTGGAGCATGTACGCGCCATTGTCGTCGAGGATGCTCCCACCCACACCGCGTCGCTGGTGGACCTGCGCACGCTACTGCCCGACGGTGTACCGGCCGGGCTGCTCCGAGCCACTCGTCGCCAAGCGAGTAACGCGTTCGAGCAGCGGATGCTCGACGCGAGTGACCGGATCTACGACCTTGTACTCTCCACCCTTCGTGAGCAGTTCGAGCACACGGACTTCTTCGTCGCAAGGTCATTTCGATCCCTAGCTGAGAGAGAGATGACCAGCCTGGATGACATCAATCGTCTCCTGGTGCAGCGGGGCTTATTACCCGCTTTCACGCTCCCCTGACCGGTTGATCGGGCCTTCGCCAACCGGTTCGCTGCTCGACGTCAAGTGGAAGCGTCCGGGTCTTCCTTGTCTCGCAGGTTGACGAAGATCGGTTTCTGCGTCTGAAGAACGCTCTAGACGTCGGCGAATGCATCGGGCGGTAAGAACACCGTCAACGCGTTTGTCGCTTTCCAGCCGAGCGTTGGCGGGGCATCGACCTTGCACGTGTGAAGGCGCTACGTCAGGACGACCGGGAACGCGTGGCGTTAACCAGAGCACCGCCCTCCAGTCGCTGCGTCACCTCAGCCGAAGTGTCGACTCACTGACGCCTCACATTCCGTGCCACTGGCCGATCCTCTACCGCGCACCTGTACTGGGAGGAATGCGCGTATGCGGAAGGCTGAACGGGACTTGGCACAGGAGTCAGCAGCGGGCCCGCGGGCAATCTTGACCAAGCTGAATTGCAGTGCCTCAGCTACAGCCAGCAGCGCGTACGTCTCTGCCACCTTGATCAAGTCTGTGATTGTCCGGCTCTCGGCTTGCGCTTGCGACAGGATCCCTTTAGCCCGCAGGTCGTAGCACCCCGAGTGGGCCTGGTCTCTCCGGTTTAGATCTTGCCCCGAGCGCAGCCACCGTGTTGATCAGTCTGCCCGGTGCTGGTCTTGGCTCCCCTTGATCTGGACCGAGCTGACCGTCCCCGTCAGTGATGATCTTCGGTGACAAAGTCGATCAGTTGCTCGACCACGGTAAGCAACGGGCGTTCCAGGTCGTCCCAGGAGCGCACCTTGTCCAAGATCATCCTCCAAACTGCGGCCAGGTCGGCCTGATGCCTGTGCGGCAGACCCAGGGCGGCGCAGATCCCATGCTTCCATTCGACGGTCCGCGGTACCTCAGGCCAGCCGGCCAGTCCTAGCCTGGCTGGCTTCACCGCCTGCCAAATGTCCACATACGGATGACCCAGCACCAGCACGTGACCGCGGCCAGCCCCGCTCCGGACCCGGTCCGCGATTTGCGACTCCTTGCTCCCAGGCACCAGGTGATCGACGAGGACCCCGAGCCGCCGCCCTTCTGCCGGCGCGAAGTCGGCCACGACGCCGGGGAGCTCGTCGACGCCGCCGAGGTACTCCACGACCACCCCAACGTGGCGCAGGTCATCGCCCCATATCTTCTCGACCAGCTCGGCGTCGTGGCGGCCCTCGACATAGATCCTGCTGGCCAGCGCGGTCATGGCCCGACCGGCCGGACCGACGACCGAACCCGAGGCCGTCCGGGTGGGCACCGACCGTGCTCGCGGTGGAGCCTTGAGCACCACCGGGCTTCCCTCGTACCAGAACCCGGCGCCGAGGGCGAAGGTCCGCCTGGTCCCGTGTCGGTCCTCCAAGATCACCAGACCGCGCTCCCAGCGCAGCACCGCCCCGCAGAATCCCGACGTGGCATCCTCCAGCACCAGCCCGACCTCAAGCACAAGGTCGGTGCTCGTCGGTCGGCCCGCGCGCTGCCAGCCGGCCGCGAGTACGTCGTGCCGGTACCGGCTGGTCGAGGTCACGCCGAAAGCGTAGGGGAACGACGCCCTTGTGCCGGGGATCTCCGCGCGCCGGCCCGACGTGGTTTGCTCGCCCCTTGACCGCCTTAGTTATGTTCCCGCCCGGCTCGGGTGCTAAAGCCTGGGCAATCACCCCAGCGGTTCGCGCGCCGTAGCCTGGCCTCGTGGCTGAATAT
>JBKPBV010000010.1:0-6010 GCA_046727055.1 Actinomycetota bacterium
GCGTTACTCCGTACAGCGCTCACTGACCGCAGCCATGCTCTTCGGGCTGGCCATTAGCTTCCTTGTCCTCGGATGTGGATTCGGACTTCACAGAATTGATATCGCCGTCCCAATAGCCGCGGCAGCACCCGTTGTTCTGGCGCAAGACGTCTACAGATACGCGGCCATTTCAGTCAACAAATCTTCTGCAGCCTTTTCCTCTGACGCCTGTTGGGCGGCACTATCGCTGGCTGCATTGGTCAGCACGTGGATCGAAGTTCCCGGCTTGACCGCGCCTCTGATGGTTTGGGTTTGGGGTGCTTCGGCTCTAGTGTGCTGCTTGGGTCTCGCCTACGCCACGCGGATACGACCCTCGGTTCAATCGATTGATACCTGGTGGAAAGAGAATCTTGCGCATCGGCTGCGATTCGGTTCAGAAGGCGCCATTGGTTCGATAACCGTGGTAAGCATCTCGACGCTTGCGACCGTCATTGTCGGACCAATTGCTACTGCTGCGTTGCGTGGAGCCAGTGTCCTAGTCGGTCCCCTGAACATACTGATAAATGCGTTGCCAATGCTGACCATACCAAAATCGGCGTCGCATGGGGACACGCTAGCCTCAGTCCGGAAAAGGCTATGGCCCTTTGGTTTGCTGATGTCTATCCTTGCTGTGGGCGTGGGCTTGGCGGGGATAATTTTGCCTGAGCGTCTCGGTCGCCTGATTCTCGGCGAGTCTTGGGTTCATGTAGCTCCACTTTTGCCATTCACGGGCCTGGAGTACTTCTGTCTCGCTTGGTTGGCGTGCAATAACACTGCGCTTCTAGCAAAGGCCATGAGCAGGCAGCTGTTGCAGCTGCGTGTCATCCACGCAATCATGTCAGTGTTCTTCAGCGCAGCGGCGGCGTTTCTATTTCGCGACGCGCTAAGTATGGCAGTTGCCCTGGCCATGTCTGCTGCGTTTATGCTGGTTCCTTCATGGAAGTCTGGGCGCAGCTCGGAAGCCGAATCCTCGGCGCCTCATAACCAGTTCCTGCCATTGAGGGGCCATTGATTAAACCGTTTGTAAACGGTAAGGCGAAATTTGACCATTTGGCGGCTGCGGCTTCAAACATTGATCGCAAGATTTGGGCCTAGAAAACCTCGTAAGGAGTTTGCCATCCGAGCCTTTGTCCCGGCCGTGGTTGAGCTGGTTGACGACGGCCTGGACCTGGCCAGCGTCGGTGCAGTAATAAGTCGGTCTTCTTCGGTGCCTCTGTGTTTGTCAAGCGGCTGGCTTGGTCGTCGTAGAGTCGTGGTTGGCGGGTCTGGGAAGTGACTTGTCCGAAGAGCTGGTTGTTGGGGTCGAGCCAGCCGCGCTGGATTGCAGAGCCGCCCCCAGATGTCCTCCCAGGCTCGCCGCCTGCCGTCGTTCGTCGGTGATCATGATGCGCCAAAGGTGGTTGGCGAGGCGTCTCTTCAGGCAGCGCGCGACCTCGCGAGGTGTCTTTCCTTCGGCGATCTTGGTTCAGTAGTAGAGGTTGCCGCGGCTGCCCGACATGCGGATCTGGGTGATTGCAATGGTGTGAAGGGCGGAGTTGAGTTGCCGATCCCCGTGGCGTGAGAGACGGTGCCGGGACTTCTCCGCGCTGGCAATCTCTACCGGGGCCGCACCGGCGTAGTTAGCGGAAAGCTGACGCGGTGGGGAAGCGGCTGGCGCGACCGGTCCGACTGATCAACCGGCCAGCCATGATGGGCCCCACACCGACAACTTCGGTCAGGGTACTTCTCGCGGCGGCCACCAGTCGGGCGATGGCTTGGGCGTTCGCCTTCAGCTGCCTATCGAGAGTGCGGATCTCGCTCACGAGGTCTTTGGCGACTTCCTTGCGAGCCTGCTCTACCGCTCCGTGGGGGCGAATCGTGGCCAGGAGGGCGGCTGCGGTCGCAGCGGACAGATCCCGAGGTGCGCCGCCGGCGATGAGGGCGCGCAGGAGAGCGTGGAGCTTAGGTGCGTAGCGTTCCTTCTGGCTTCACGTTTTCGCCGGCTTGGTGTAAGCAAATTGTGATTATGGCTCAGCAGGTCACGCTTGACTTCCGGCGAAGATAACGGTTTGATTTCATGTCACCTGCCTTTCGACGGGTCCATCCGAGGGTTCGGTCCAAGGCTGCAACGTGTGCATGGTGGTGGTGCCAAGGGCGCGCGTGACGGCGAGGGTCTGCGGTCGCGGCCATACTTGCCGTCGCCAGCGGTCAGCGCTTCACATACACGGAATGTCGGGAGGTCTACGTTACATCGGGGGATCTATGTCACATAGGAAATTCACTTTTGCGGCCCTTCCGGTCCTCCTTTTAGCCGCCATATTGGGTCTCGCGCTAGCCGGCATTCCGGCAGCCAGCGCGACGACCACGTCGGTCTCCACGGCCGTTGACAGCTACGTCAACCAGCCTCGTCCTGACCGAACTTACGGCGATAGCGGCCGCATCCGAACCTGCCCGGCAACCTGCAAAGGGGTGGGTTCATCCGAGCGACGCATCCTCCTTCAGTTTTCAGTCTCAGCCCTTCCGGCGGGGGCTAGTGGTGTGACCGCAAAAATGGAACTAACTCCGTGGGGCAACTCGTCGGGAACAGTGACCGCTCACGCAATCACGAGCTCGTGGTCGGAAGAGGGTGTTACGTGGGATACCCAGCCCACCCATGGACTGGCTATTGCTTCGAGGACGCTCAACTCGACGTCCGCAGCAACGACGTGGGATGTATCAAGCCTCATTCAGCATAACGGGACCTACGGAATCATGCTCAAGCAGAGCACTGGGAACCAGATCGATTTCCGTTCTTCCGAAGCCTCCACCGGCAAGCCGCGTCTCTTGCTCACATACAGCGTGCTAACAACTGCCAGCTCTACCACCACCTCGATGCCCAGCAGCACCACCACAGCAACAGCGGTGCCGATGACGAGTAGTCCACTGCCGTTCACGATGCCCGCCAAGGCAACGCTCCGGGCGTCAGGAAAGAAGGTCTTTGCGCATTACTTTACGCCGTATCCGATCTCGATCGACAACCAGACGCCGGAGGTCGACTACTACACGCGCAACTACCTCAATCCGGATGGAGAGAATGGCAAATTTGCGGCGAGCGGTGGGCTATTGCGCGACCGCCCAGTCCCGCAAGCTCCCCTCGCCGGGGACTGGCAGCTCGCAAACTTCAAGACTGAAGTTGCGCAGGCATCTGCGGCAGGGCTCGACGGATTCACACTCGACCTGCTGTCGATTTCATCGACGAGCCATCACTGGGCACGTTCCAAGATGATGCTGACCGCTGCGGAGCAAACCGACCCGACGTTCAAGATCGTTCTCATGCCAGATGCAACAACAATCAGCCAGGACGAGAAGACCCTTGCGGCCGCGCTCGCCGAGCTGGGTAGGAGTCCTGCAGCATACCGGCTGAGCGATGGTCGCCTCGTGGTGTCGCCGTTCAATCCCGAGGACAAGTCAGTGACGTACTGGACCAATGTCATCGCGACGATGAAGAACAGCTACGGGCTCAACGTTGCGTTTGTACCGACATTCTTGAACTTCAAGTCCAACGCCTCGGCCTTTGCGCCTATCAGCTACGGATTTTCAAAATGGGCCATTGGCAATCCTGCCGGTAACACAGCCACTAGCATTCAGTCGAACATCGACCTTGCCCACAGCATGGGCAAGATCTGGATGCAACCGGTGTCGGTGCAAGACGAACGCCCGACCCAGGGTATCTACGACGAGGCCAACAACACGGAGAACCTGCGAGCGACGTGGCAAGGGGCCATCAACGGCGCCGACTGGGTACAGATGGTCACATGGAACGACTACTCCGAGGGCACACAGTTTGCCCCGTCGCAACGCAACAACTCCACCTATCTCGATCTCTCGTCGTACTACCTCGTGAAGTTCAAGACGGGAGCGTTTCCAAGTATCACGAAAGACGTCGTGTACATCACCCACCGGATGCAGCGCTATGCATCATATCCGACCTACCCCCAGACGAAGCTCATGCAGTTGCGCTCCGGAAGCAGCCCGGCCCGCGACAAGATCGAAGTGCTCACGATGTTGACCGCATCTGCGACGGTTACCGCAACAATCGGTGGTGTGCAGAGTACGTACGACGCACAGTCAGGAGTTCATTCCGGGTTGTTCGATCTGCGCAACGGCCAGCACTCAGCTTCCGTCAGACGCAACGGCAGCACCACGGCATCGGTGACAACCAAGTACGCCACTGTTGATCGCCTGTACGTGCAGGACCTCCAGTACTACGCCGTCAATAGCGGGCGAAGCTAAAGGTCGCGAATCCGCTACACCAAACGGCTCGCCGAGGCCGGCCGCCGGCCCTCGATCGGTCATAGGAGCCTGATTGCAGCAGTCTCGTCACAGTCTCGCCCGCCCGACCGGCCAGCCGTCCGCTACCTATCGGATCGAGTGGAAGGCAGCGATGCCGGGTACAGTTCTCTGCGCAACGTCCTGTCTCAGGGCCCCAGGCGAAGTTGAAGATGGTGGCAGAAGCGATCCGGGCCATCTCGCCTAGCCCTCCGACGCCGGACACGTCCACGACCAGCTCGACACCCCCTCGGCATGCTCTGCGCTAGCTCGAAAGTCGAGCAAGGGCGGCCGCCGCCCGACGTCATCGCGCGTTCGCCGATCATCCGGTTGCGCATAGGAAGAACATTGTGGTCCACCAACCGGTTGGAAAGATTCAAGGAAATCAAACGGCGCACCGACGTCGTCCGCGTCTTCCCCCTGCCCGGCTGCTCTGCTCCGCCTCGGCGGCTCGGTGCTCATCGAGATCCACGACGAATGGCAAGTGGGCGACCGCCGATACCTGTCCGGAGGCTCCATGGCCCTCATCGATAACCCAGAAGGCCGGTCGATGAGACTCCTTTGCGTACCAATCAGCGGGACGTCACTTCCACGTCGCCCTAGCACCAGCACTGGACAAGGCAGCTCCCCAAGTCCCAAGAGGGATTCTTCGTGAGACGTATCGAGCGACCGGCGCTCCGTCCCGGTGCATGAGAAGTCCCCATCGTGGTCAGAAGCGGAAGGGCGATGATGGACACCGTGTCTCAGCACGGCGTTGCTTCGGTGGCGACTGAAGTAAATCATCGTCCGACGAGCCGGGCAGCGGGCGTAGGGCCACAGCTTATCGCCACTATTGCAGGCATTATTCTCTGTCTGCTGGCGCCAGCATGGATCTTGTTGTTGCTGCCCGACTCTCCTCCGTCGGGTAGCGCGACCGCTCTCGCCATTTTGGTTCTCGTGATATCCGGTGCGCGATTCTCCTGGTTGCTGGGATTAGGTGACTTGAGGCTCATGGAGTTCTCGTTTTGGACCTTCACCTATATCTTCATGGGACTTGCTCCGCTGGTGCAGATGCGGTCCAGTGATTATCCGGGTACAACGCCGGACCCCTCATTGCAGTTCAATTCCATTGCCATGTTCGTCGTGCTCACCGGCGCGGTCTTCGCCTGGCTAGGCACCATGTGGCGAAGCTCGCCAAAACATCGACCCGTTGCCGAAGTAAGTGCGCCACGTGTCATTGTGTTGGCCGGCTTCGCCCTTGCGGCAAATGCCTATTATATAGCCAAGATCGGTCCGGCGGCCATTCTGGGTAGACGGGCAGAGCTGGGCCACCTGGTGGCGACGCTCTGGCCGAACCCAGCCTTAGCTGCCATGGTTCGCGCTTTCTGCACGTTGCCGCTTCTGGTCGCCTGGCTAGGGTTACTTCAATGGCGGCGACAGCGAAGAGAGGCGGGACAGGAAACCTCGGTAATTCTCCCGGTACTTGTGGGCTGTGCGCTCTTGTTCTCAGTCAACCCGATCAGCAGCCCCAGGTATGTATTTGGCAGTGTAATCCTGTCCTTCCTGATGGGTCTAGGTGCCTTTGCCGGCGCCCGAAGGGTTCGACTGATGAGTGCAATGTTCTTTCTTGCGCTGATTTTTATCTTTCCGCTCGGAGACGCTTTTCGGAGGGCTGGCGACCCGGACTTTTCGGGCGTCCTCTCACTGACGTCGCTGACCACAGGTG
>JBKPBV010000011.1:0-7993 GCA_046727055.1 Actinomycetota bacterium
TTGCAACATCGGCCGCGGGGCGGGTGGCGTTGACGACAAGCGCCAAGGGCATCGGGTGCGCCGCCGGCGGGGCGGGCGAGGCAGTTGTGGTGGTGGCGGAGCTGCGTGCCGGCGAGGGAGACGAAGCAATCGGCGAGGGCCGCGGCCTATCGGCGGAAGCCTGGCAGCCGACAAGTAGAACAACAAGCAGGGTGGCCAGTCCTACTCGCGCCATCATCCCGCCAGAGTAGGCGCTCATCAGGCGTCAGTGCCCAGCGACACTAGCTTCGTGACCGTTGCGAGGCCGGGCCTGGCACCGTCCGGGTGCCGAGCAACCGGGCATGAATGTCGCCGGGAAACCGCACCGTGAATCGGGTGTCGCCGATCCAGGACTTCAGCTGATCGATCCGCTGGTCGATCTCGCGCCGCCGAGCAGCCGCGACCCGCTCGAAGTAGTGGGTGTGGATCGTCCCATCTTTGGTCTGCGCCCAGGCTCCGACTACCCGCCCGTCGACCCACAGACTCGGGCCGCCGTTGCCGGCGCTGTCGAACACCTCCAGCGACGTGCTCGGCAGGTACCAGTCGCGCTGCTTCCAGCCCATGATCGTCGGGTCTAGCCCGGGCAACACCGCCACCCACGGCTCGACGGGCCCGTTAGGCGGATCATCAGGGTTCAGCCATCCCGGGCCGACGTCCAACTTCGCCGGCACCGCTCCGCAGTCGGCCAGTGCCTGTTTGGTCCGGCTCATAGTCCAGCCCATCCACCACTGCAGGTCGGCCGTCGTTGCCGGGCCGAACCGTCGTAACCAACGACCAGCCAACTCGGCAGCCGCATGCCGCGGATCGAGATCTCCAAGCCCGCCCGGCAGCCAGGTCTCCGCGTCGACGTACCGGTAGGCGCCGTTGATCCAGTTGCTCGGCTGGGCCCGCAACATCTGGCCCGCGAAGCCGAGGATGTAGAGCACCCGAGTGTGGGCCGACTGCACTGAGGCGTACGCCTTGCCGGGTGCCAGGTGTAGCTGCTGGCGCAATGCCGCGGCCCGCTGGCCAATCTCGCGGGCCGTGCTCGGTCCATGCTCCCGGAGGTCTGCCAACACTTGCTCCTCCGCATCGGCCAGCCATTGTTCGGGGTCCTCCACACCGCTCCTCGCCAGCAGCTG
Organism: Actinomycetota bacterium; assembly: GCA_046727055.1. Classification (GTDB taxonomy): domain Bacteria; phylum Actinomycetota; class Actinomycetes; order Propionibacteriales; family Propionibacteriaceae; genus Microlunatus. The sequence continues at coordinate 1,140 of JBKPBV010000011.1, forward strand.
GCAGGTGCGCCGCCGCTCGGTGGCAAGCAGGTCGCGAGTGGCAGCCGCGTGCATGAGCCGGATGATTGGCGGCGTGGCCACCCAAAGAGTCCGGCGCATGCCGTGGTGCCGGATCAGGCTGCGATCGGCGTAGAGGGCCTGCTCCACCGCCTCGACAGAGGGATGGGCCATGCGTGCCATGGCTGACAGGTAGACCGTGACCGGGTCTGATGAGTGCAAGGCGACCAGGTCGTCGGCGATCTGGGGGAGGTCGTCGGTCCGCGTACGCGGCAGCAGCAAGTGCCGCTCGGCAAGCCGGGCCCGCCGTTCCTCAGCATCGATGCTTACGGTCACACACTTGACGGTAGCGAGCGGCGGTGACATCGGATCGCGCGCGCCGCCGTGCTGAGGACGAGAGAGCCGACACGCTCTTTCGTCTGCGAACGAGGACGAAGTAGGCGGCTCCCAAAGCGCGATTCGCGCGGAGCGAGCGCAGCGAGCGGAGCAATCAAACCTGCCTGCTCGCTGCTCAACCAGCCGCAGCCCGCGGCTCGACGATCTTGATGGATTCAAATCGCCGGAAGTCGCGGTCGAGAGTGACAACTGGCGCACCGAGGCTCAGCGCGACAGCTGCGATGTAAGCATCGCTGACAAGGTTGCCGCTGACCTGTTGGGTGCGGCACACGGCGCCGAAGACGTCCAGCACGTCCGGCAAGTGTGGTGCCGCCATGTAGTTCCGCTGACGCCGGACCGCGTCCACAAACTCCAGCGCATCGTCCATAGTCGCGGGAATTGTAAAGATCCGCTTGCTCGTCACAACCCGGACGAAACCAGTCCACACGAGGTCTGGAACGACAAGCGACTCGGCGGATGCAAGCTGCTGATCGAACCAGGGCCGAGCGACGGGATGATGCGGATGGTCGAGCCGAAAAACGGCCACCATGATGTTGACGTCGGCGACCATCATGTGCGCGCGCTAATCCTCATCGAGTGCATCGAGTAGTCCGCGGTTGGAGGACGCGTCTACGCCAGGAACAAGTCCAGTTCCCCGACTGAAGACGGGCACGACTGGTGCCTCGCTTGCACTTGTGTTGGAAGCGAGATAGTGCTGAATAGCGCTCTCAACGAACTCCCCAAGCGTCTGGTGACGCTGGTAGGCGCGCAGTTTCGCCAGCTCCAGCAATTGGTCGTCGATCGATACTGTGGTTCTCACAGCAATAGCCTAGCATCAGTCGCATCGCAGAGCTGCATCAGATGCATCACTGACTCTCCGATTATTGGCCTCCCGATCAGCTGCAGATGGCGCCAACATTCGCGGAGTGAACGAGCTTGATGTACTTGGACAACACCCCGCGTGGCGCAGGCCGAGGCGTTGGGCTCCACGATTCACGCCGCCGTTGCAGCTCGGCTTCGTCAAGGCTTACGTCAAGCCGGCCGTTCGCCACGTCCAAGACGATTTGGTCGCCGTCCTCAAGGAAGGCGATGGGGCCGCCATCAACCGCCTCGGGGGCAATGTGACCCACGCACAGGCCAGTGGTCCCCCCAGAGAAGCGACCGTCGGTGATCAACATGACGTCCTTGCCGAGGCCAGCGCCCTTGATCGCGGCAGTGATGGCGAGCATCTCGCGCATTCCAGGCCCGCCTTTGGGGCCTTCGTACCGGATGACGACCACATCGCCGGCGGTGATGATGCCGTTCTCGAGGGAATCCATCGCGGCACGTTCGCCGTCGAAGACACGCGCCGTACCCTTCCAAACCTCGGCGTCGAAGCCTGCGCTCTTTACCACCGCACCTTCGGGCGCCAGTGAGCCATGCAGGATCGTGATACCGCCGGTTGGGTGGATCGGGTTGTCAAGCGTGCGGACTATCCTTCCATCGACATCGGGCGGTGCGATGTCGGCGAGGTTCTCAGCCATGGAGTTACCTGTCACCGTCAGGCAGTCTCCATTGAGCAGGCCGGCGTCCAGCAAAGCCTTCATCACAACCGGCACTCCCCCGACCCGATCCACATCCGTCATGACGTAGCGACCGAAAGGCTTGAGGTCACCCAGGTGCGGCACCTTACGGCCTACACGTACGAAGTCGTCGAGGGTGAGTTCGACATCGGCCTCATGGGCAATCGCCAGCAAGTGCAGCACGGCGTTGGTCGAGCCCCCGAAGGCCATGGTGACCGCGATGGCGTTTTCAAACGCTTCTTTGGTGAGGATCTGACGAGCTGTGATGCCCCGGCGGAGCATCTCGACCACGGCGATACCGCTCTTACGCGCGAAACCGTCCCGGCGGCGATCAACGGCAGGCGGCGCAGCGGAGCCGGGCAGTGACATGCCTAGCGCCTCAGCGGCACTCGCCATGGTGTTGGCGGTGTACATACCGCCGCAAGCGCCTTCACCGGGGCAAACCGCCTTCTCGATCTTGGTCACATCATCGCGACTGATCAGCCCCCTGACGCAGGCACCGACGGCCTCGAAAGCGTCGACAAGGGTCACCTCCTTGTCGCCCACATAGCCAGGCATGATCGAGCCGGCGTACAAGAAGACCGAAGCAAGATCAAGACGAGCGGCCGCCATCAACATGCCCGGAAGCGACTTGTCACATCCGGCCAGCAGCACGGAGCCATCCATCCGCTCAGCCAGCATGACCGTCTCCACTGAATCCGCGATGATCTCCCGGCTCACCAGGGAGTAGTGCATGCCCTCATGGCCCATGGAGATGCCATCGGAGACCGAGATCGTGCCGAACTCCATCGGGTAGCCGCCTGCCGCGTGTACTCCCTCCTTGACCGCCTTGGCCAGCCGGTCCAGGGAGAGATTGCAGGGGGTGATCTCGTTCCAACTGGAGGCGACGCCGATCTGCGGCTTGGCCCAGTCCTCATCGGTCATACCCACTGCACGGAGCATGCCCCGCGATCCCGTGGCTTCCAAGCCATCGGTCACCACGCGCGATCGGGGCTTGATGTCGATGGCATTCCCGGACTTCGGGTCGGTTCCCTGGGTAGCGACGCTCTCCTGAGTCATGGCGGTCAATCTAGCCGTTCGGCATCTGGCGTACGGCTGCACCCAGCGCGGAGACGTCACAGCGCACACCGAGAGCTTGGCGGCCCTCTACATGGCATCCGTGCCGTCTATTGCGCGAACCTCCCACGCAACGTGGGTTGTCGAGAGGAGCCCTCGGTCAGGGGGCGGTGGCGAGGGCTGGCCTGGCACGCGCTGTGACAACGAGCTGGCAGGCAAGACCAATAACCAAGATCAGACCCATGATCGGGCCCAGATTGGCCACCAGCTGCTGCAGGGAGTCGAACTGCCGCTCTCGTCCGCCGCCGTACGGAAGCACGGCCAGCGGCAGGCATGCGCACACCCAGATCACCCAGAAGCCGCCAACGTAGCGAGCCCAACGGGGCACGCCCGGTGACAGCACGGCCATCGCCATAGGAAGGATCCAGACATAATGATGGGTCCACGACAGCGGCGAAGCGAGACAGGTGGTGAGTCCCACGAGTGCGACGGCGAAGACCTTTTCGCCGTGACGCCACCAGTGAGCAGCGACCAGGCAGCCCAGCACCGCCAGGACCGCGGACACCGCCAGTCCGGCCAGGGTGGTGGTACGCGAGGAGTCGCCGAGCCGGAAGAACACGCCCAGCAACGACTGGTTGCCCGCGTACAGCGGCGATGCGGTCCGCGTCTCGCCACCGGCCAGTCCACCGAAGAACACCAGCGTTTCACCGAACAGCAAGATCGCGCCGATCCCGGTGAAGACGGCAAAGCTGATCATCGCTGTAATCGCCACCCGACTCTTGCCGATCAAGAACGCAAAAACCACAAACAGCGCCGGGGTTAGCTTGATTGCCGCGGCTAGGCCGATCAGGCTGCCCTGCGGGATGCGACGCCGCTCCCCTGGAGCATCCGGCAGCAGATCGGCAATGATCAGCGCCATCAGCACGGTGTTCACCTGGCCATACCCGAGCGTGGTACGGATCGGCTCCATGGCCAGCAGCACGGCGATGCCAATGAGGCCAAGCTTCCAGCCGCGCGGCGCGCCGCAGCGTTTCAGTACCGACTGCTGGGCCCAAACCGAGCCGGCGGTCCAGACGACCTGCCAGAACACGTAGGGGCCAAAGGCAAGCGGCGTCATCAAGATCGCCGCAATCGGTGGATAGATAAAGTGCAGATTCCACGGCGAAATGGTGGCGAAGATGTCTTTGCCGGCCAGCATGTCCTTGACCGCGTACACGTAGACCTGCAGGTCGACCGTCGAGGGCTCCCAGGGGACCAGCTTCCCGTCTTTGATGATGTAGGGCAAGATCAACAATGCGACCGCCATGGGCGGCAGGAACTCCGCCGCCGCACGAGCCAGCCGCCGGCTGAGCGGGAGTGAGGTTGCCGGTGCCGAACGGGTCGGCAGACTCATGCGCCTGCCTGGATCTGGCGGTAGACCGACTCCAACTCACCATCGGGTGCGGCCCCTGGGTTGATCAGTAGGCGCAATCCGGGCTCATCGTCGTAGCGGGGCACGACGTGCATGTGCATGTGGAAGACGTCCTGCCCGGCTGCGTTGCCGGCGGAGAGCAGCAGGTTGATCCCGTCAGCGGCCAGCCGGTGCTTCAGCAGCCTCGCGACAGCATCCACTGCCGGAGCAATCTCAGACAATGAGCCAGTGATGACGTCGGGTACGTGCCGTTTCGGCACCACCAGCGAGTGCCCGCGGTGCCACGCGGCGATATCGAGGAAGGCCACAGCCCGGTCGTCGGAATAGATCCGGCGGGACGGCACCTCGCCAGAAACGATCTTGCAGAAGATGCAGTTGGGATCGATGGCCTGAGCGTCGGGCATCTCGAAGGGTGTCATGTGATCACGTTCTCCAGTTCCTTGCCAGCGGCAAAGCGAGCCAGCTGGGCCGCAATGAGTCTGTCGGCGCGTGGAAAAAAGGCAGTGCTCGGCCCACCTACATGAGGCGAGATCAGCACCCCGGGGGTGCGCCACAGCGGGTGCTCAGGAGGCAGTGGCTCGGGATCGGTAACGTCGAGGGCGGCTCGGATCCGGCCGGTCGAGGTTTCAGCGAGCAATGCTCCGGTCTCGACGAGCTTGCCGCGTGCGACGTTGACCAGCACGGCTCCGTCGGGCAGCGCAGCCAGCTCGCGACTTCCGATCATGCCCTCGGTCTGGGGGGTGTGCGGTGCCACGAGGAAGACGACGTCGGCGTTGGGAAGTAGCTGCGGCAGGTCCTCGATCCTATGCACCGGCACCGGCTCTGTACGCGGCCGGCGCGCAACGCGGGTCACGGAGGCGACTTCAAAGCCGGCCAGCCGATGCTCAATGGAGGCGCCGATGTGGCCGTACCCGATGATCAACACCCGCTGATCGGCCAGTGAGATGCCGAGCCGAGACTCCCAGATGCCGCTCGGCTGGTTGCGCGCGTAGTGATCAAGATGCCGGCCGCTTGCCAGCGCAAGAGCTACGGCCAGCTCAGCGGTGCTGGTGTCATGCACGCCGGCCGCGTTGCACAAGATCACGCCGTGCGGCACATGGGGCTGGAAGTTCTCCACGCCGGCGGTCAGGGTCTGTATCACCTTCAGCCGCTTCATCTCGCCGACTCGGTCGAGGACCTCTTCGCCCTTCAGATACGGCAGGACGTAGAACTCGACCTCTGCAATGGAGTCGGGCCAGCTGTCTCCGTCGGCGCGATAGACATCAATTTCAATGCCGTCAGGGATTCCGCCGAGTCGCCGATCGGCTTCCTCAACGCTGGCGTACGGCAGCCATGCAACTCTTCTCGGTGCGGGCACGGGCTCAGTGTCTCGCTGTGGGAACCGGCGCGGGTTGGCGTACCGGAAAACCTGCGGCTGCGATTGCCGCCTTGACTTCGGCGATCCGCAGCGTACCGAAGTGGAAAACGGTCGCGGCGAGCACGGCGTCCGCGCCAGCGGCGACCGCCGGCGGGAAGTGTGCAGCCTGACCCGCTCCACCTGAAGCGATGAGAGGAACGTCAACCACGGCGCGTACGGCTCGGATCATTTCCAGGTCGAAGCCCCCGGTGGTGCCGTCGGCGTCCATTGAGTTCAGAAGGATCTCACCCACCCCCTGCTCGACGCCGCGGTGGGCCCACTCGACCGCATCCAGGCCGGCAGCCGTGCGCCCGCCGTGCGTGGTCACTTCGAAGCCAGACGGCGCCCAGCCCGCGCGGCGAGCATCAACTGAAAGTACCAGCACCTGGTTGCCGAACCGACGGCTGATTTCCCCGATCACCTCGGGCCGCCGGATCGCCCCAGTGTTGATGGCCACCTTGTCCGCTCCGGCGCGCAGCAGGACGTCTACGTCGTCGACCGTGTTGAGCCCGCCACCCACTGTCAACGGGATGAACACCGTCTCGGCGGTCCGCCGTACCACCTCCAGTGTTGTTTCCCGACCTTCGGCCGATGCTGAGATGTCGAGGAAGGTCAGCTCATCAGCTCCTTCGGCGTCATAGAGGCCACCCAGCTCCACCGGGTCGCCCGCGTCGCGCAGAGCGACGAAGTTCACTCCCTTGACGACCCGGCCGCCGTGCACGTCGAGGCACGGAATGACACGAACAGCGACCGTCACGACGAACACTGTAGATCGAGCACACATCACATGCTGTGAAAGCACATCAGAGCGAGCAATTAGACCCGTGCGCGGAGCGAGCGCAGCGAGCGGAGCAATCAAACTCAGATCGCGCGCGCGGCCGTGCTGAGCCAGGCTGGCGCGCCGCTGTCCTGGACGGAGGGAGCGAGCAGACACGTCTTTCGTCTACGAGCGACTGAGGAAGGCAGCGGCACACTAGCGCCAGCCTCCGCGAGCGCAGCGAGCAATCAAAAACGGATCGGGCCCGACAAGCACTACGTAGGCGCGCGAAGACGACCA
>JBKPBV010000012.1:0-5968 GCA_046727055.1 Actinomycetota bacterium
AGCACGAGACCCAGCTGCTCGGCTCAGCGCTTCAGCGGGTGGTCGAAGACCTCCCCGAGGGTGGTCGGGCACTGGTTGTCGGCCACAGCCCGACAAACGAGGCGGCCGTCTCCGGGCTGGTCGGGGAGACGCTCGCCGCCATGGGCAATGGTGAAGGAGTGCTCGTTGTCGAAGACCGCGGTCGGTACAAGGTGCGCCCGCTTTAGCGACCATCGATGCCCTCCCAGCACGGGTGGAGGCAGCAGGGAGTTGGTTGCTTGTCATGGGCGACCCACGTTTGGGTCCATGACCAATGACACCGCCCCTCGGGACCCGCTCCAAGGTGTCCCGGTCGAAGTCGCGACGCCCGCCGCCGTCGCGGTGGACTGTGCCGAGCCACCCGCCCGGTCGTAGTCGCGGAGGGTGTCGACCTACAGATCCGAGAGCCGCGCCACATCACCTATCGGCACGTCGTCGTGGCCGGTCAGCTCCGGAAGTGCTGCGGATGTGCTCATAGGAAGAGCCTGCAAACTCGAGCGCAGGTCAAACACATTCGCGAGGATCGACAATCGGTCGAGCCGCCATGACAAATCGGTGGCGTGCGCAGCGGGTCCAATGCGACGCAGCGCCACCACAGGAGGGTTGCCGCTGGGACACAAGACGGTGCCCTTGCGGCAGGCGTTGGACCGATCAGCCAGGTCGGCCGGAGTGATCAGTTCCCCTCGTCCTGCAGGCTTCATGTCCGGACACTCCGCCGGCCGTCTGGATAGCGGTTTCTCAACAGACACGACGAACTCACCGGGTGTGGTTGGCGCAAATTGGCAACCCACGTCAGAGTAATCCTGCACGCATTAAGATCGCTGAGGCTTCCGGGAGCGCGGCCGCATGTCCACCCCAAACTTCTCGCGGGTGTCATTGCCGAACGCGGTGCTAGAGGTCGACGTGCGCGGCTCCGGCGAGCCAGTTGTGATGATTCAAACCGCTCTGTTCGCTGACGAGTTCGTGCCGCTCGCCGATCACCGGAGCCTACGCGACGATTATCAGGTGATCGTTTACCACCGGCGTGGCTACGCCGGCAGCAGCGCGGTGCATGGGGATGGCTCAATCGTTCGCGACGCAGTCGACTGCCAATTCTTACTGGCCGAACTGGGTGTCCAGGGAGCGCACGTGGTAGGCGGGTCGTACGCCGGGGCGGTGGCAATGCAGCTGGCTGTGACGGCACCCGCCTGCGTGCACAGTTTGTGCCTCATCGAGCCACCGCCAGTCCATATCCGCCGCGCCGACCAATTCCTCGCAGCAAATGCCGAACTCATCGAGGAATACCAGCTGCATGGTTCCTCTGCGGCGCTTGACCAGTTCCTTACTCGCCTTCTTGGGCGCAGTTGGCGGCAGGAGCTCGAACGGCATCTGCCGCACGCAGTGGCGCACGCCGAACGAGACGCCGAAACGTTCTTCGCTACCGACATCCCTGCCCTGCTCGCATGGCGTTTCAGCGCCGAGGATGCTAGACGGATCAGTCAACCCGCCATGTATGTCGGGGGGACTGACAGCGGGCCGTGGTTCGCCGACGTGCGGCAACTCATCTTGGCATGGCTGCCGCACGCCGAAGAGGTCGTCGTGGAAGGCGCGGATCATTCGCTGGTCGTGACCCATACGGCAGAGGTAGCTAAGGTCATAGCGCGGTTTCTGCGCCGTCATCCCATCAATGATTAGATCACTGCGTTGAGATAGGTCAAACGGATCAGTCAAGGCCAAGGTCCTCGATGTTTCTGCCAGTGGCCTCGAAGATGCGAAGGCCCAAGAGTCCGAGCATCGTGACCAGGGCGAAGTCGCACCAGTTCGCCGACCGTTTGGCGGTGGTCAGCAGGGCCTCGAACTGCAGATGAGTCAGCCGAGCGTCGGGACTCGGCCGGCACGTTCGGTCGCCGCACGTACTCGGCCAGGGAGTGCTCAAGCACGCCGTGGATCACGCAGGTCCGTAGCAGCCGGCCACGACCGACATCCGCCGGAACACCGTCGAGGGCCGGTACGTGCGCCTCCTGTAGCCAGCGGACGGAGAGCTCGATGGGCGGCCAGGAGGCTGAGAGCGGATCGAGGCCGCGCAGCTCGCACCAGGTCAGGTATCCCCCGAAGGTCCGAATCGGTGTGAATCCGGGACTGGCATTGAACCTGGCCAGGTAGGCCGCGACGGCCAACCGCAGGTGACTGGGCGTTGTGACGACGACACCGAGACGGCCGGGCCCGGTTGTGGATTTCTCCATGGCTCAAGGCCAAGCCACCGGGATGGCCATGTCAACCACATCGCCCATTCACCCTATGCGGCCGTTCCGGGTGGCCGCGCACGCTATGTGCGGCATGAGTGTGCATCGGCTCCTCGGCTAGACGAGACTACTGGTCATGCACCACATTGGGAAGGTTCGCGAGTGGCATGCCGATGACGGATGGGAGTCATCGACTCGGACGCCACGCCCCGAGGCTGTTGGGCGCACTTCTCCGCGATCGTCATCGACGGCTACAAGGAGTTGGCTCCGAGCGGGTCGGTGACCTTCACGTTTGAGCAAGTGGAACAGGATGGCTACCGATACCGCGCCGTGACAGTTTGGCCGTCAAGTACTCCGTAGGTTGCGCGGACGGCGGCAGATCCGCTGGCTGGACCTAGGATCAGGCCATGCACGTCGAGGTTGGCGGGCTGAGTATCGCCTTCGAGCGCGCCGGCAGAGGGCCGGCAGTGGCACTGGCACACGGCTTCGTCGGCGACGCCCGCTCAACATGGGGGAGTCAGATCGATGCGCTCTCCGACGACTTCACCGTGATCGCCTGGGACGCACCCGGGGCCGGCGGGTCGACTGACCCCCCGGAGGACTTCGGCATGGACGCCTACGCCGACTGCCTTGCAGGGTTCCTCTGGGCACTGCAGATCGAGCGAGCGCACCTCGTCGGACTCTCATTCGGTGGGGCTCTGGTGCTCGCAGCATTCCACCGCCACCGGGGGCTCGCTTCGTCGCTCACCCTCGTGAGCGGGTACGCCGGCTGGCTCGGTTCGCTCGGCACGGAAGAGGCAGATCAGGAGGCTGGCACGATCGCTGGCGGCATCGCGGCTCACCCCCGACGAGTTTGTTGCCGCGATGGCACCGTCGATGTTCTCGCCGTCGGCCGAAGGCGAACTCGTGGCTCCGTTCCTCGACAGCGTCCGTGCATTCCGTCCGAGCGGCTTCCGGGCGATGGCACGCGCCAGCTACACGGACCAGCGCCACGTGCTGGCCGAGGTCGACGTACCGACGCTCCTGCTTTTCGCCGACCACGATGTACGCGCTCCGGTCTCGATTGGCGAGGCCATGCACGGCGCAGTGCCAAGGTCCGAACTTGTTGTACTCACCGGACCTGGCCACGCCAGCAGTGTGGAGGCCCCGGACGACGTGACCCGCGCACTGCGCCGTTTCATGCGCTCGGTTGAGCAGCCGCCAGCGTGATCACAGCAGCGAGCCCACTCATCTGCAATTGAGTGCTTCTGACGTCGGGTCCGTACACCGAACTCTCGCAGGGGTTCCACTCGGTACATGCATTGTTTCGCTGACCTCATCCGCCGGCGAGCTTATCGAATGCCGTTCCCGTTCTGACTCAATCCGGCGCCAGTAGGCGGGTCGGCCTGCGGGCATGCATCAATGTCATCGGCCGATTGATGAGGTCACCCTCGGCTTCGGGGCGGCCGCTGGGCGATGTTGATCATGTTGAAGATCCGATTCTTGCGCTGCCGACCTTCGGTGACGGCCGGCAGACCGGTCCGTGGTGGCTGGCCGGCGGAGCTGGACGGCTGGTCCTCGGGGTGTTGCTGCTCGCCAGGAGTCGCCTGGTCTAGCTGGTCAGGAAGCTGATTAGTGCCTCGATCTTGCCGGTGCTGATCACGTGCCCGGTGTTTGGTATCACGGCGAGTTGTCCGTGGCCGAGGTTCCTGAATGCCACCGTTGCCTCCTCCACTGAGCAAAAGTGGTCGCGATCGCCGACCAGGATCAGAGTCGGCACGGTGATCTTGGCGAGGTCGGCGTAGCTGTAACCGGGCCAGTGCGACCAGCGCTCGAGGGTGCGCTCGACGTAGGTTCGCCAGTAGCCCTCGCCGCGCGCGGCGTCCTGCTCGGCCTTCAGCAGCGCGAAGACCTCGGCCATCTCCGGGTCCTGCCCGAACGACTGCTCGACAATGTCGGGATCAACATAGGGGAGCCCGCCCAGCAGGGCAGGCAGCATCGCAAAGGCCGGTGCGTCTGGATTGAGCATGTCATAGCCGGAGTCGCAGACCAGAGCCCGAATGGAGTCGGGGTGTCTGATGCCGAGCAGCAAGGCCGTTAGTCCGCCTTCACTGAATCCGGCAACGGCCGGTCGGTCGAGCCCGAGTGCGTCGATCAACCCAGCGACATCATCGGCCAGCATGGACATCGACACCCGGCCACCGGAGTGTGTGGTCGTCGCGGACCCTCTCGCGTCCGGAGCAATGATGTGGAACTGCTCTGCGAGCCGCCGCAGCTGAGACGCATAGCTGATGGGTTTGGATGCCCAGATGTCGCTGGTGCTCACCAGGCCGCCGTGCAGCAGCACCAGCGTTGCCGCGTCGGTGGTTCCGGCCTCGATGTAGTGAATGTCGATGTCGTTGGCCCGGACGAAGTCTTTGGTGATGGCGGTCATGAACCGAACCCTAGATGCCGGTCGCCAGGGCTTCATCGGGCAAACACCCGATCATTAGCTATTCGATCATGAGGCCATGCCGCATCGCGAAAAGGCTCGCGCCGGCGCGATTCCGGACGCCGGTCTTGGTGTAGATGTGTTCGATGTGGCTGCCGGCGGTCTTGCGAGAGATCGTCAGCCTCTCCGCAATGTCTCGGTTGGAGAGTCCGCGGGTGAGTAGCCGTAACACCTCGACCTCTCGCGCGGTCAGCCCAGCGGGGAGCTCGCGGCGACTCCGGGTGCGATGCCCAGCCGCCTCCAATACCGCCTGCACGGCCTCGGCGTCCAGGCGTCCCTCGCGAACCTGGCTGCGAAGCGCGGCGGCAGCCTGCTCCGGAGCCAGCTGCGCTCGGTGTGGCCGCGGCTCTGTTGACGCCGCATAACAATCGGCTGCTCCCAACACTCTCCCTGGCACGCTGATGGATGCGTGGTTGAGCCCCCGCGGATAACCCGATCCGTCCATCCGCTCGTGATGCTCGACCGCAATCGCGGCGAGCGGGGCGAGCGCGTGCGCGGAGAACAGCATCCGCTCCCACAGATACGGATGCAGCCGTACCCGTTCCATCTCCGACCTGGTCAGCGGTCCCTGCTTGTCCCAGATCGAGTTGGGCACACCTAGCCGACCGAGGTCGTGCACTAGGCCAGCCCGTCGAACCGCCACACAGTCCTCATGTGGCAAACCCAAGGAGCGCGCGGCCGCACCGGCCAGATCGGCCACCGACCGGGAGTGGCCGAGTGTGTACGGCGATTTGAGGTCGATAAAGTCCGCTATCGCCTCCAGCGCTGCGCCGAACTCGGGATCGGTCATCACCCGGGCCAGAGTCGGCTCGGCATCGATAACCTGCTCCCACTGGCTCGGCCCGTCCAGACCTGAGAACACCTCGGCCGCGTTGGCGCAGAAGAGCCCGACGAGCGCAGGGTCGAACTGTGTGCCTGATCGCTGCCGCGCCACCTGGACGGCAGCATCCTCACCACCCTGCTCGCAATAGGCCGTGACCACGTCGGCGAGGCAGACCACGCGCGAGGTCAGCCTGATCTCCTCGCCCCTCGCACCGCCGAACCCCTGCCGTCCGAACGCTCGAAGCTTTCCCTGAGACTGCGCCGCACCGGGTCACCGAGGCCGAGGCGGCCGGCCAGCTCGTCCGCGGCCAGCCAACGGTTGCGGAGGTCCACCATCGCGTTGCGGCGCACCGCCAGCGGAAGCTCCAGCCAGATCTTGAGCCTCCAGCGGTGGCCGCCCTCGACCCACACTGTGCCACGCGAAGCTGAGCAGATC
>JBKPBV010000013.1:0-4890 GCA_046727055.1 Actinomycetota bacterium
CTCCGAAAGCATGGCCAAACCTGGTACTCCACCATCCCTAGGTTCGAGTCGCGCTGCAGCTGCTGATCGATTGACCAGGGAAGCCAGGTGATCAACCGCACCACTGAGAGCCAGGAGTCCACTTCGGCGGCGGTCAGCCACTTCACCGGCGGTTCCGCGGTGCCGCGGGGGACGTCCGGGATGGGCGGCTGTCGCTGGAATTTCTGGAGGCGGCTCAGTATCGGCGCTGGGCAACTCGTCCGACGCGGACCTATCGGCAGGTCACGCGCAGCGCGGTCAAGGTCGCAGACGGATACAGCCGATGCCCGCCCAGGGTACGGTCCGGGCTCAGCTAACAATCCTCGCCGCTCGTAGTACCGCAACGTCTGCAGGTTCACCCCCGCCGCCGCCGCCACCTCGCCGCTGCGCAACCCCGACGTCATAGCTTCGCCATCTCCGAACCAGGTCCACCAGGCGTGATCCAAAGCCATCGCCGCTCGGAGTCCCGAGTGATGATGTACGGCACCCTGGCCACCTTGCGAAGCTGGTCGCGCTGGCACCAGAGCGGCCCGGCATTGACCAGCTGGAGGTCACGGGCCCCGACCAGCTGATTCCCCGCAATAGGCGCCTCTGGCAGGCGGTGTCGTCGCGTTGAGACCTCGCGGCGTGCGGTTGTTCGATCATCGCCTGGTGCAAACTGAGCGGATGCTGCACTTGAGGATCTGGTCGCCCGCGGCGATGAGCGACGCTGTGATTAGGGCTTTGTCAGATGACCCTGCGGTTAGCAGTCTCGCGGTGTTGCCCGGGGCCTCGGTGCGTCCCGCTGGTGATGTCGTTCTTGCAGATGTCGCCAGGGAGGCAGCGAATGACGTTGTCGACCGCATGCGTGCGTTGGAGCTTCATCGCGAGGGAAGCCTTGACATCGATCACGTGCGGGCGTGGCTGTCCCAGCGCGGCCTCGATGCGGAGCAGGTGGCACCGGGAAGCAGTGCGGATTCGGTGGTGTGGGTTGACGTGACACACCAGGCCTACGCGGAGTCGGAGTTCAACTGGACCTACGTGAGCTTCATGACCATGGCAACGCTGATCGCCGGCATTGCGATCATCCTGGACTCGCAGATCCTTGTCATCGGCGCCATGGTGCTCGGTCCAGAGTTCGGGGCAATCGCGGCGCTGGGAGTCGCGTTGGTTCGGGGTCGACTGACCCTCCTGGCACGTGCCGCGCGAACCCTCGTGCTTGGATTTGTGGTCGCAATCCTCATGACGACGTTAGCGGCGCTCGTCGCCAGGGCGCTTGGTTGGGTGACGGTCGAGGATGTGGCCGGACCACGGCCGGAGACGGCGTTCATCTACGCACCGGACAAATGGTCGTTCATCGTCGCCGTCATCGCCGCGGCGGCAGGTGTTTTGTCGCTGACTTCAGCTCGCGTCGGAGGCCTGTCCGGGGTGTTCATCTCGGTTACCACCGTGCCGGCGGCTGGGAACGTTGCCTTGGGCCTCGCCTTCGGCGTTAGTGAAGAGATCGTGGGCAGCGGCCTGCAGTTGATCGTGAACCTCACTGGGATGGCGCTAGCTGGTTGGGCAGCGCTCGCGGTTCAGCAGGCGATCTGGTCGCGGGTGTCAACGCATCGCGCCCGACTGGTCAACCGGTTACGCAGGGGCGGCCCCCGTCATAGCAAATGATCACGGAAACTCGTGTTGCTAGGTGGTCTCACTGGAACCGATGCGCTCCATCGTCGGCACCAATCCTGACTCAGCACACCGGCTCCGGACTCGACCTACCGCTCAGCGGGGGCCCGCAGCGCGTGACGTGCGGTTCTGGACTTATCGGCCGTTCAGCACCATCCGGTGGGTACCGCAAGACTGGCCAACTCCACGGCCGCGGTCGTATCCATTACGCGACTTCCAGGCAACTGTGGACACCACCCTGGAGGTACTGACCCGCAAGCCGGGTGCCCTGCCCTGCCCCGCTCCACGGCGCTGGCGCAGGCCCGAGCTGCGGGTTCGTTCACCCCGGCGCACGACGCGTTCGGGGGCGCTGCCCGCAAGATGCTCGGCGACGGCGGCGGCACCCGTGCCCTGATCGAGGTGCTGCTACCGGCACCTGCCGGCGGTCGCCGTCCAACGGGCTGGCGGCCGCGATGACCGTGGGGTCCTGCAACCCCGACGTGGTGGCCGTCGAGGCGCGGAAAGCCACCGGCGAGGTCGCAATCCCGGAACCAGCTCAGCGCTTCCTTGCCGACGAAGACGTTGCCCAGCACCGCAGCAGCCGCAGTAACTCCGCTGCCGACTACCGCCGAGCGCGTCTTCATACTTGGCTCACAACCCGTCACGTGCTGCCGGCTGAGCCGGTCAGCGTTGTTGCCTGTTCAATCGCCGCCACACTGCGACGGCGAGGCCGTCTTCGGCGGCAATCCGGTCGCCAAGACCCGTTGCGGCGGCCCGGGCTTCCGCGGCTTGGGCCACCACCAGGCGTTCGGCCAACGCCTCCGACGTCAGCGATCGCTGCGGCAGCGGGTCGGGCGCCACCCCGCGCTCCTGGGCGATCCGGGCCCAGAACGGCTGATCAGCGACAAACGGGCACACCACCTGCGGTCGGCCGGCGGCGAACGCGGTGCCGGTGGTGCCGGCCCCGCCGTGATGGACCACGGTGGACACCCGCGGGAACAGGCCCCGATAATCCACGTTGTCGACCACGCACAGATCGACGCCGGTCCTCCCGGCTGCCGCTTTAGCGGCTTCCGTGTCGAGCCCGCCCCAGCCGGTGGCCAAAATCAGTCGCGCCTCGGCGATCGCCGAGGCGTCGACCACCGCGGTCGCGGTCTGGACCGGATCCAGGCCCGTCATGGACCCGAACCCGCGAACACCGGGGCTGGGCCGTCGGCCAGGAACTGCTGGACGTCGGCGGGCAGCGTGGAGTTGTCGTCGAGGAGCCAGTAGCCGGTCACCAACGCGGCCGACGGCCAGTCGTCCGGCCGCGGCAGAACCGCCGGACTATACGCGTGGAGCACGACCGCCGCAGTGCCGTCCGGGTTTCGCGTCGGATCATGACGGCCTGGGCGAGGCTTCAGCCGGAGAGTGTCGTTGCGCCACTGATCGATCACCCGGCCGAACATCACCGCCAACATCTTCATGCCGCCATAGCTGGCACGGTTCAGCCGCGCCGGCCACCACGTCGGCAGCGCCTGCCCGGCCCACGGGAAAGCTGCGGTCGGGACATACATCGGGATCGGCAACCCCAAGACCGCCGGCACGCCCAGCGCCTCCCCCAAATGCTGTCCAGCGAGGATCTGTCCGTTGTGGACGATTGCCTGCGCGCCTGCACCGCACCCGCCGAGGCGACCCGCCAGCAATCGGCCAGGACCTGGTTGAACATCCCAGGCATCGACCGCACCTGGCGCAGCCGCGCCCGAACCCACCCTGGATCACGTTGCCCGCCTCGGCCGGAGAATCCAGCTGGCGCATCGGCCCATCGTCGACGCCGGCGAACCGGATGCCGTGGCCGACGACAAAGTCTTCGAAGCGGTGCGGACCACACACGACCGCCTCGTGACCCGCCGCATCCAGCGCACGAGCCAGCGCCACAAACGGCTGGACGTCTCCGCGCGTGCCCAAAGTCATGACCAGAACCCCTCAACGGTCGACAACAAGAACGCCGACCAGGCTTCCCGGCACGCCAGAAGACCTTCACAGTTGGCCACCCAAGCCGCTTCTGCTTCGGTGTCCGCATCACCGGAGCCGGCGAAGGCTGCTGCCGGAGGCGGTGTCTGATATGGCTGCTGCGGCGGTTGGGAGATCGGCGGCAACGCCAGCTGGGACTGTGGGTCCAGCCAGCGTTTGTGAACGGGTTTGCACGAATCCCAATGGGTGGCAATGGGCCCGCCCGGGATGACGACGGACGAACCGACGGTCGAGGGGACGACCTACGGATGAAGACCGAACCGAGGTAGAGCCGCCTCCTGAACTGAGCGTCCAATCCGGGCCTCCTACACGCCTGGCCACAGAGCCAGCCTGCCGGTCATGCATGGTGACGATCTGTGGAGCGTTGGGCGTTGTCTCCGCCATGTGCGAGCGTGCCGGGATGTCGCTAAGCCATAGATCGCCGACGTCGGGCCGCGCATATCCCGCGTATCGCCCAAAGGACCGCACCTTCGCCGAGATCGACGGCAGCGGAAGCGGCGGGGCCGTGACGGGCGGCCGGGCGGGCGGCGCACCAGCAAGAAGCCCGAAGGAGGTATGGCCTTAAGAAAATTAAGATCAATCTCTTGAAAGCTGAAGATAGATCAGCTAAAACTTCAGATATGACACAGCAGGCGACGGACTGGCAGGACCTCATGAGCCTGACCCGGGGCCAGCCGTTCGTCGTCGAGCGGGTGCGCCTGGCCGGCAGCGGCGTCGCGATCGAGGGCGAGTTCGAGCTACCGCAACTCGCTCAGCTCACCGTCGAGGATCAGGTCTTCGTCACGGCATTCGTGCGGTGCCACGGTTCCATCAAGGAGATGGAGCGGATCTTCGGGGTGAGCTACCCGACGATCAAATCACGACTGAACCGGATCACACAGATGCTCGACTTCGTCGAGACCGACCCGGCGCCGTCGCGGGCCGACATCATCGACCGGTTGCGCCGCGGCGAGATCACCACACAGCAGGCACTGTCCGAATTGGAGGGTCGCACGTGATGCCGCAGTTGCTGACCGTACGGGTCAAACGCCCGGGCCGTCGTCCCATCTGGATCTGGATCCCAGTACTGCCCGTAGTGCTCGTGTTCTCACCGGTCGTGGTCCTGGCCGTACTGGTGGCGGCCGTGGCCTGCCTCGTGTACCGCGTCAGTGTGGTGCGGGCACTGGGTGCCGGTTGGCGCGTCGTCTCCGCGTTGCCCGGCACCCGGTTCGACGTCGAGCAGGGCCGTAC
>JBKPBV010000014.1:0-10402 GCA_046727055.1 Actinomycetota bacterium
GACTAGGACAATGGTTTGCCGTCGCAAGACGGCTCGCAGGGGTGAAAGGCCTACCAAGGCACTCGTTTGCGGTCGCGAGACGGCAACCTCAGTGATCGAGCTCGCTAGCCGATCTTCTCCAAGATCATTTCACGGATTCGGGTCGCATCTGCCTGCCCCCGCATCTGCTTCATTACCGATCCGATCAGGGCACCGGTTGCCTGCACCTTGCCGCTTTTGATCTTGTCAACGATGTCGGGGTTGGCGTTGATCGCCTCATTGACCGCCGCCGCCAGCGCACCCTCGTCGGAGACGATCGCCAGCCTGCGGGCCGCCACAATCTCGACCGGAGAGCCTTCGCCGGCGATCACGGCCTCGAAGACCTGACGCGCCAGCTTGTCGTTGATGGTGCCGTCCCCCACCAGCTCTTGGATCTCCGCCACCTGCTGCGGCGTAACGCCGACCTCTTCAAGATCAACTCCCGCTTCGTTCGCGCGGCGCGCGATCTCGGTCAGCCACCACTTGCGGGCCGACTGCGGCGAGGCTCCGGCGGCTACCGTCGCCTCAATCGCGTTCACAGCACCGGCACTGACCACGTCACGCATCTCCAGTTCGGAGAACCCCCACTCCGCGCTCACCCGCTTGAGCTTTGCCGCAGGCGGCTCCGGCAAAGTGGCGCGTAGCTCCTCAACCCACTCACGACTCGGCGCGATCGGCACCAGGTCCGGCTCCGGGAAGTAGCGGTAATCTTCCGCGGTCTCCTTGTTGCGGCCGGCCGTCGTGACGCCTGAGTCCTCGTGCCAGTGCCGGGTCTCCTGAGTCACCCGGCCGCCGCCAGCGAGGACGGCAGCCTGCCGAGTGATCTCATACCGCACGGCTCGCTCGATGCTGCGGAGCGAGTTGACATTCTTGGTCTCGGTGCGGATGCCGAACGTCGAGACGCCAACGGGCCGCAGCGAGACGTTGGCATCGCAGCGCAGCGAACCCTGCTCCATCCGAACATCGGAGACACCGAGCGCCCGCAACAGATCGCGCAACATCGTCACATAAGCCCGAGCAACCTGCGGCGCCTTCGATCCAGTGCCTTCGATTGGTTTCGTCACGATCTCGATCAGCGGTACGCCGGACCTGTTGTAGTCCAGCAGCGAATATTCGGCCCCATGGATGCGGCCTGTCGCGCCCCCCACATGCAGCGACTTTCCGGTGTCTTCCTCCATGTGGGCGCGCTCGATGCCGATCCGAAAGATCTCGCCGTCATATGCGACTTCAGTCCAGCCGTCGTACGCGATCGGTTCGTCGTACTGGGAGATCTGGTAGTTCTTCGGCATGTCCGGATAGAAGTAATTCTTCCGGGCAAAGCGGCACCACTCCGCGATCGTGCAGTTCAACGCCAGCCCGATTCGGATCGCAGACTCGACCGCCTTCGCGTTCACCACCGGAAGCGAGCCGGGCAAACCCAGGCAAACCGCACAGACCTGGGTGTTCGGCTCGGCGCCGAATGCCGTCGAGCAACCGCAGAACATCTTCGAGATGGTGTTGAGTTCGACGTGCACCTCTAGCCCGAGCACCGGGTCGTAGGCCGCCAGCGCCTCCTCATACGGCAGCACCGTCATCGCGCGGCCCCTATCTCCGGTAGGCGATCCAGCAGCGGCCGACCCCAGGCCGACTCCAGTGCGGCTTCCAGCGCTGCGCCGACGCGATAGACCCGATCGTCGGCGAGAGGCGGCGCCATCACCTGGAAACCGACCGGCAGCCCGTCCTCCGGCGCCAGACCGACAGGAAAGGATGCGCTGGCGTTGCCAGCCAAGTTGGACGGAATCGTGCAGAGGTCGTTCCGGTACATGGCAAGCGGATCATTCACCTTCTCCCCGATCTTGAACGCGGTGATCGGAGTTGCCGGCGAGACCAGCACGTCCACTTGCGAAAACGCCTTGTCGAAGTCCCGGGAGATCAAGGTCCTGACTTTTTGCGCCTGCCCGTAGTAAGCCTCGTAATACCCGCTGGAAAGGGCATAAGTGCCAATGATGATGCGTCGCTTGACCTCAGCACCGAAACCTGCTTCGCGGGTCGCTGCCATCACCTGCTCCGCGCTCGAAAAGCCGTCATCACCGACCCGCAACCCGAATCGCATGGCGTCGAACTTCGCGAGGTTGGAGGAACACTCGGCAGGCAAGATCAAATAGTAGGTAGGCAGGGCATAGACGAAGTGCGGGCAGGAGACCTCGATGATCTCCGCGCCGAGCGAGGCAAGCACCTCGACAGCCTCGTTGAAGCGCTGCTCAACGCCTGGCGCATATCCTTCGCCGCCGAGTTCGCTGACCACGCCGATCTTCATCCCCGAGACGTCGGCCGACCGCGCAGCGGCCACCACATCGGGCACCGGTTGATCAATCGAGGTGGTATCGCACGGATCGTGACCGGCAATCGCCTGGTGCAGCAGGGCCGCGTCCAGCACCGTACGAGCACACGGGCCAGGCTGATCAAGGCTCGAGGCCAGTGCCACGAGGCCATACCGTGAGCTGCCGCCGTAGGTAGGTTTCACACCGACCGTTCCGGTGACGGCCGCCGGCTGCCGGATCGAGCCGCCCGTGTCAGTGCCAATGGCCAACGGGGCTTCGAATGCGGCCACTGCCGCTGCCGATCCGCCACCGGAGCCGCCAGGGATTCGAGTGGTATCCCAGGGATTGCGGGTTGGCCCGTACGCGGAGTTCTCCGTCGAGGAGCCCATCGCGAACTCATCAAGGTTCGTCTTGCCCAAGATCACGATGTCATGGTCGAGAAGGCGGCGGGTGACCGTCGCGTCGTACGGCGGTAGCCAGCCCTCCAGGATCTTGGATCCGCAGGTGGTTGGCGCACCGGTGTAGGTGAGGATGTCTTTCAGGGCAAGGGGTACGCCGGCGAGCGGCCCAACCGGCCCACCAGCTGCGATCTTGGCATCGACACGCGCCGCGGACGCCAGAGCACGTTCGCCATCGACATAAAGGAAAGCGTGTAGCTCTCCGTCGATGGCGGTGATTCGATCAAGGTGCGCTCGAGTCACCTCAGCGGCACTCAGCTCGCGCGATTTGATCTTGGCTGCAAGATCAACGGCGGTATGCCGGATGATCTCGGTACCCGCCGCATGGGGGAGCGTCATGCCTCCTCCCCCAGGATTCTGGGCACCCGGAATCGCATCTGCTCAGCGGCCGGCGCGGCGGCCAGGACTTCTTCTCGAGGCAGCGACGGCCGCAGCTCGTCCTGACGGAACACATTGGTCAATGGCAGCGCGTGCGAGGTCGGTGGAATGTCGTGTGCCGCAACCTCCGATACCCGAGCAACCGATTCCAAGATCACGTCCAGTTGAGGTGCCAATACTTCCAGCTCGGCCTCGGTCAGCTCGATCCGCGCCAACCTGGCCAAGCTCACCACGTCGTCAGCGGTGAGTGCCACTTTGTCGATCTCCTCATCCGATTGGTCCGGCTCATCCTAGGTCACTCAGAAACTCGAGCGGCACGGGCGAAGATGACGCCAAGCGCAGCCTGGCACCAGCATGGACGCCCTCGGACAGCTATCCGGGTCAGCCGATGACGATCTTGCCGATGACGCCGAACGCGCTCAGCAATCCGATTGTGGTCAACACGGCAATCGCAGCGAGCGCGGTGCCGATCCACCAGCGCCGGCCTGGCGACATGAAGATGCCATTCTGGAGTTTCCGCAGTCGGGAGAGCGGTTCGAAGGCGCGACGACGTTCACCGAGTGGCGGCAGTATCCCGCCGATCCCGACCAGATGCGCTATCGCGTCCGACGGGTCACCCGCCCGCGTCGGCCTGGCTGTCGTCGAGGTGTCGGTCAGTTACGACGGGACCTCGTGGATGCAAGGTGTCCAGCTGCTGGAGTCTCGTGGCAACAAGGTTGCGCGAGAGCGGATTTATGTGATGGCCGCCTGGGAGGCTCCCGAGGTGGCGGGCGCCTTGGCGCGCGGACACTCCCGCCGACCCCGCGAGGAGATCAGCCCGATCGTCGCGAGGTCTTAGCAGAGGACTGACTCCGATTTCATGCACGTTCGCGAGTCATTCACTGAGTGGACGAATCACGAACCCGGTCTTGAGCTTGGGTGTGAAGAACGTTGATTTGGGCGGCATCAGCAACCCTTCGCGGGCGGTCCGCTCGATCTCGGCAACGCTGACTGGCCGAATCAGGACTGCCGCCGAGGCACGCCCGCTGTCCACGTGCTGAAGCGTTTCGTCGAGACCGTGCTGGTAGCTGACAGTCAGTGGGAGATCGGCGAGCGCGGTCTCCAACCAGCCGCCATCGAGCTGGCGTACACCATCAAATCGTCCCGGCTTGGCTCGCATTTGCCAGGCTGCGTCGCGGCCGACCAAGATCAGATAGCCCTCCTTTCGCATCGCCGCAATGGTGTCGCTGCTCGGCCGCACGGTCGGAACGAGATCGAAGGATCGGGCCAGCGCAGTGACAAGATCAGCAACTTCGATGCCGGCGTAGATGCGGTGAATCGGGGCCACGCTCAGCTGTTCTTCGATCAGCTCGTTGACGAAGGCAAGTGTCAGCTCGGCCGGTGTGTCCGTCCGTCCGGTCGCCTCTCGGACCTCGTCCCGATAGGTGCGCGAGATCCCGTAGCGGTGATGGCCATCGGCGATCAGCACGTCATCGGCATCGATGCAGTACCGGATGGCTGCGATTCGTTGTGGATCGGTAACCAGTTCCACCACGTGCTCAACGCCCCCCTCGGTCACGGCACCGAGCGCTTCGCCAGGCTCCTTGAGAAGTCGCGTGAGGCCGCTGGCCAATGACAAACCCCACACTGGGGACAGGTTGGCCGCCGTGGCTCGAGTCAGGTCCAGGCGATCGGTGGACGCCTCTGCCGTGGTCCGCTCATGCGGCAGGACGCCGCCGGCCTCGGAATCGACGACCTCGAGCGCGCCGAGTACTCCTGCGATGTCGCGCCATACCCCCGCCGAGTCGGTGAAACGTATCCGGTAGATGGTGAAGGAGGATTCGGAGTCGACGGCGAAGATGCCCTCGTCCAACCACGCTCGCATGGTCTTGGCGGCCAACTCGTACCGGTCTTCGCCACCGCGCGGTACATCGATCCGCACGATGTTTCGAGGTGATCTCGCCTCGAGGACATCGACGTCAGCGTCGGACAGCACGTCGTACGGTGGAGCGACCACCGACGTGAGGTCGTCGATCGCGTAACGGATCGCAGTGAAGGGTTCGAAGCGCGGCACGGCATAAGGGTTCCACGGATTGCGCAGCGCCGTGTTGTGAGCGGAGCGAGCCATCGAACACTGCCCCCTTTATCGACCCGAAACACGCCAGTAATCGATGTAAGGAAAGATGTTCACGTGTTCCTGATGCGGATCACCTTGCCGGACCGACCGGGGTCGCTGGGCTCTGTAGCGACTGCGATGGGCGGGGTCGGCGCCGATATCAACGCTGTCGAGATCGTTGAGAAGCAAGCTGACGGTAGGGTCGTTGACGATTTCATCGTCGACCTGCCTCGGAACCAGCTGCCCGAGACTATCGTGACCGCCTGCCAAAACCTTTCGGGCGTACGGGTGGAGTGGATTGCGCGCTATCCCGAAGGCGGAGGACTCCAGTCCGACCTGGAGGCGTTGGAGCGGATGACGGCCGACCCCCCGCATGCTGCGGAGACGCTCGTCTCTTCGTGCCCAGTGGTGTTTCGCTCCCATTGGGCGACCCTGCTCGACATCTCAGACGGCGCACCTAGGCCCAGCTTTTCCACAACGCTCGCGCCGGATCTGACTCCAGAGGTCGCGGCCAAGTTCACACCATTCGACACCACTCACCGCACCGATCTGGAGGCGGAGTGGAGCCCGGGATGGGGCGACACCACCGCGGTCGTGACGCCGCTCACCCGCGATCGGGTGATCATCATTGGTCGCTTGGGTGGGCCCGCTTTCCTCGACTCTGAGATTGCCCGACTTCATCACCTCGCGGCGCTCGTCAAGTAGGACTCTCCCGACCTCGGGTACGGTCGGCCCGTGGGTTCATTCGGGTGGGCCGAGCTCGTCGCCTTGCTCACCTCGATCGGTTTCGGAACCGTCTCAGCGGTAATACCGATCGTCAATGCCGAGGCGTACGTCATCGCCTCGCAGGTGTCTGCTGTGGCCGGGCCCGTTCCCATTGCGATCGGTATAGCGATCGGCCAGACAATCGGAAAGCTGCTGCTGTTCTTTGGCGTACGACAGGGAAAGGAGCTTTCGTTCGTCAAACACCGGCGGGAGGTCCGAAAGCAGCGCCCAGTCGGGCCAACTCGGGCACGCGTCCGCGCAGCGGGGGCCAAACTGCTTGACCTGGTCGGCCAGGAGCGTTGGGGGCTGCCTATCGTTCTGATTGCCGCCATTGTCGGCTTTCCGCCGCTGTACGCGGTCGCCCTCTTGGCCGGGGCGACGACGATGAGCCCTGTCTGGTTCGGGCTCACCGTGTTGGTCGGCCGGCTGTGCCGCTTTCTGCTGGTAGCCACCGGGTTCTACGGGTTGCACGACTTGCTCTTTTAGCGTCGACACTTGCGCTTCGCGAAGGGTGCCGACGGCGTCAGAGTCCGGGGCGCGACCTGCGCGAGAAGCGCCGACTAGATTAGTGCGGTGCCGTTAAGGATCTTCAGCAACCTCAACTTGCACGGAGCGACTCCGCCCCGCGTGCAGCCCTCGGTCGGAGAGTGGGGTCCGCTGAAGGTGCCGAGCACCAAGCAGAAGAAGCGGATGCGAATCTGGGTATCGCTTGCCCTTCTGGGATCGCTGATCGCGATCTTTCTTCTCGGCTGGTACGTGTATTACCTCATGACCGGGAGCTGGGGGTTCGGCATCGGCGAGCAGCAGCAACTCGTCCAGATGTCCCGGCTGTAAAAGCTGCTCTACCCTCCGACCGTCGCGATCTTTCGGGCCGTCTCCGGCCCCTGTTCGAGTAAGACCTCAAACGCCTCGGCGCCACTCAGCACGGGCACCTTTAGCTCCAGCGCCTTGTCGTACTTCGATCCCGGGGCATCGCCAACCACGACGAAGCTGGTCTTCTTCGACACTGAGCCGGCGACCTTGCCACCGCGCGCAGTGATCGCCTCCGTCGCCGAGTCGCGGGTAAACCCCTCCAACGAGCCGGTGACCACGATCGACAGTCCAGCGAGTGTCTGCTCGCGGGCCGCCTTGGGCTCGTTCTGCATCACACATCCAGCTGCCTTCCACTTGGCGACGATCTCACGGTGCCAAGGCACGGCGAACCAGTCGGTGATCGCGGTAACGAGGGTCGGTCCAATGCCCTCCACCTGGCCCAGCTGCTCGGGTGTCGCGTTGGCGAGAGCGTCAATGTCGCCGAACGCGTCAGCAACGTCAGGCGCGACGCCTTTACCGATGTGCCGGATCGAGAGAGCGACCAGGAACCTATCGAGCGGTCGGGTTTTGGCCGCCTCGAGGTTAGCCAGCAGCTTGGCACCGTTAACTGAGAGGGCACCGGACTTGGTTATGAAGAAATCGGTCCTCTTGAGTTTCCCTTCGGTGAGGTTGAACAGGTCCCCCTCATCGATCAGCAGGTCGGCGTCGAGCAACGCCTGCGCCGACTGATATCCCAGCACCTCGATATCGAGCGCGTCGCGGCTCGCAACATGGAATAGCCGCTCCCGCAGCTGCGCCGGACACGACCGAGCGTTGGGACACCGCAAATCCGCATCCCCCTCCTTCTCAGGTCCCAGAGTGGTACCACATGCGGGACATTGGGTCGGCATCACAAAGGCACGCTCAGTGCCAGCGCGGAGGTCGACTACCGGGCCGACAATCTCCGGGATGACATCACCGGCCTTCCGAAGCACCACCGTGTCGCCGATGAGCACTCCCTTACGGACAATCTCGCTGGCGTTGTGCAGCGTTGCCATGCCAACGGTTGACCCGGAGACTTGAACTGGCTCCATGACGCCGAACGGGGTGACTCGGCCCGTACGCCCTACATTGACATTGATGTCGAGTAGCTTGGTCGTGACCTCTTCGGGAGGGTACTTGTACGCGATCGCCCAGCGTGGGGCGTGGGACGTCGACCCGAGCTGGTCCTGAACTGCTCGCTCGTCGAGCTTCACCACGACCCCGTCGATCTCGTGCTCGACCGAATGCCGATGTTCGCCGAAGTGCTCCACGTAGTCCCACACCTCAGCCAGGTTCCGTGCCAGCTTGCGATGCGGGCTGACCGCAAGTCCCCAACGATCCATCGCGTCGTACGCGTCGGATAGTCGATTGGCCGTGAAGCCCTCCAGGACGCCGATGCCATGGCTGACAAAGCCAAGATTTCGCGAGGCTGTAACCTTCGGGTCCTTCTGCCGCAGCGAACCAGCCGCCGCATTCCGCGGATTGGCAAAGGGCGCTTTTCCGCTCAGAACGAGAGACTCGTTGAGCGCTGTGAACTCCGCCACCGCAAAGTAGACCTCGCCGCGTACCTCAAGCCTCTCGGGAAAGTCGAGGCCCGAGAGCCGATGCGGGATGACCTTGATCGTCTTGACGTTGGCCGTGACGTCTTCACCTACGCGCCCGTCGCCCCTGGTTGCTGCTCGCACCAGCCGGCCGGCCTGGTAGACCAGATCGATCGCCAGGCCGTCGACCTTGAGCTCGCAGAGGTATCCAGACTGCTCGAGACGCCTTTCGCCCAGCTCGCGAATGGCGCGCTGGTGCCAGCGGTCTAGCTCGTCGCGGCTGAATGCGTTGTCCAGGCTCATCAACCGCTGCAGGTGCTCGACGGGTGTGAACGTTGTTGAGGGCGGGCTGCCGACCTGCTGGGTCGGGGACTCTGACGTACGGAGCGAAGGGAACTCCTCTTCCAGCTCGATGAGCTGGCGCATCAACGCGTCGAATTCGCCGTCCGACATGGTGGGCGCATCCAGCACGTAGTATCGCCAGCGCGCTTCGTTCACCCGCTCGCTGACATCCGAGTGCCGCTGACTGGCTTTGGCCAGGGATTCCGAACGCTCAATCTCTCCGTCGCCGGTTGGCGCAACTACTCCCTCGCCTGCGGGCGAGGAGACGCTCTCTTCCGCCACGTAAGCACATTAACGCCCAGTGCTGCCATCGCAGCGAGTCACAAGCGGCTGCCGTCGAACCAGCCAGACAGCGATCTGAGCAATCCGAGGCAAGGCGTAGCTAGTCAGCAAGCTGCTCCCTCACGATCCGGGCAGCGGAGCGCAGGATTTGCAGCGCGCGCACAGCGCCAACCCGAGTCGCTGACGCCAGCCCGCAGCTAGGTGTGATCACAATGCGCGCGGCGACCAGCGGCTCCAAGCCGAGATCACGCAATGGCTGCAGCACCCGGCGTGCCACCTGATCGGGACCGAGTAGATCGGGATCGGCAGTGCGGTGGGTGGGCAGCGCACCAAGCCCCATCCACTGCCCCGCCTCGAGGCTGGTTCCGACTGCCTCCCAATCTGCGCCGGACAGCTGATCGATGTCGATGAGCACACCGGCCACACCGGCTGCGCGGAGCAGCTCGACTGGGGCACCCGCCGCGCAGCAGTGCACGGCAACAGGTGTCGGAGCGAGCCTGTTCAGGGCAAGGATGAGGGCGACGCTGACTTCGCTCGGCTCGACCGGCCGATGCCGCGAGAAGCCGCTGGCAGTTGCGATTGTGCCTGCCAGCACCGCGGGCAGTAGCGGCTCATCCAGCTGGATCAAGAACTCGACATCAGGCAACCGCCGGGTCAGCTCGGCGACGAGTTGTGCGCTTCCCTCCGCGAGGGACTGGCTGAGCTCACGCCGTGCCCCGTGGTCGGCCAGCAGCCGATCACCGCGGGGACGCTCCATCAGAGCCGCCATGGTGAAGGGGCCTGCGACAGAGAGCTTGATGGTTCCTCGGTATCCCTGAGCGTGCTCTTCGAGCAGGTCGAGATCAGCGCGGAGCGTGCTGATCGCCAGCCGGTGGTCGCGCCCGGAAGCGTCGGTGAGCCGCCATCCAGCCGGTTGCAGGTCAACGGCCAGCCCAGCAAGGAAGGCAGTGGAACGCCCGATCATCTGGGCGGACGGCCCGCGCGCCGGAAGCTCCGGCAAGTAAGGAAGATCAGGGCACTCGGCGAACGCGATCTTGATCGCATCTGCCACGTCAGTACCCGGCCAGGAGCCGATGCCCGTGGTCCGGATCGGCGGGAGCTCGCCATCCTGCGAAGGGTTGGTCACGCCCGAGTCGCCGAGATGGTCGCGCTGCCGACAACTCGCGAGCCGGTGTAGAGAACCACCGCCTGGCCCGGTGCAACACCCGTGGTAGCCGAGTGGAGCACGACCTGAAGATCTTGATCATTCACCCAGACCGTCGCGGCCATAGGATGCCCGTGGGCCCGAACCTGCACCTGACCCGACCACTCACCCTCCGACGGCCGGCCCGTCCAGGTGGGCCGGATCGCGCTAATGCTCTTGACCGCCAGCGCATCGCGCGGGCCGAC
>JBKPBV010000015.1:0-14352 GCA_046727055.1 Actinomycetota bacterium
ATCTTGAACCTAGCCGTGGTGCTCGCTGTTGCGGGCGTTGTGATGAATGTGCTGGGCCCAAAGATCTTGGGAATGGCCACCGACGTGATCTTCACCGGCGTACTGGGCAAGGATCTGCCGAGCGGGGCCACCAAGGAAGAGGTGGTCGCTTCGCTGCGGGCGCAGGGGAATGACAGGTTCGCCGACATGGTCGAGCGGCTGAACGTGGTACCGGGACAGGGCATTGACTTCACGCTGCTGGGGCAGCTCCTGCTGCTCGCGCTCATTCTCTATCTGGTGGCGTCGCTATTCCTGTGGTTGCAGGGTTACCTGCTCAACGGCGCGGTGCAGCGTTCCGTCTACAGCCTGCGTAGCCAGGTCGAAGAGAAGATCAACCGGCTGCCGCTCAGTTACTTCGACAAACAGACCCGCGGTGAGCTCTTGAGCCGGGTGACCAACGACATCGACAACATCTCACAGGCGCTGCAGCAAACTCTGAGCCAGGTGCTCACCTCGCTGCTCACCGTCGTCGGCGTCACCGTGATGATGTTCGTCGTCTCGCCGGTGCTGGCGGTGATCGCGTTGGTGACGATCCCGGTAGCGATCTTGGTGACCGCGGTGATCGGCAGGCGCGCGCAGAAGCTCTTTATCCAACAGTGGAAGTCCACGGGGGAGCTGAACGGACACATTGAGGAGGCGTTCACCGGGCATTCGCTGGTGAAGGTGTTCGGTCGGCAGCGCGAGGTTGAGGCGGTGTTTGCTGAGCGGAACCGGACGTTGTACGGCGCTAGCTTCGGCGCTCAGTTCGTCTCCGGTTTGATCATGCCGACGATGTTCTTCATTGGAAACCTGAACTACGTAGCAATCGCCGTGGTTGGAGGGCTACGTGTGGCCAGCGGCACGATGAACCTCGGTGACGTGCAGGCGTTCATCCAGTACACGCGGATGTTCACCCAGCCAGTGACTCAGCTGGCCTCGATGGCCAACCTGCTGCAATCTGGTGTCGCGTCGGCGGAGCGAGTCTTCGAGGTGCTCGATGAAGAAGAACAGGAGCCGGAAGAGTTCAGCCAGCTCAACCCGACACGCGGGCGGGTGGCGTTCGAGCACATCTGGTTCTCTTACAACCCGGAGAAGCCACTGATCACCGACTTGTCTTTGGTCGCAGAGCCGGGCAGCACCGTGGCCATCGTTGGCCCGACCGGGGCTGGCAAGACCACACTGGTCAACCTGATCATGAGGTTCTATGAGCTCGACCGCGGCCGCATCACCCTCGACGGAGTGGACATCGCCACCGTGCCGCGGTCAGCTTTGCGCGCCGACATCGGCATGGTGCTGCAGGACACGTGGCTGTTCCACGGGACAATCCGAGAGAACATCGCCTACGGGCGGCCGACGGCCACCGAAGACGAGATTCATGCGGCGGCCGAGGCGACCTACGTTGATCGCTTCGTGCATGCGTTGCCGGACGGCTATGACACGGTCCTCGACGAGGAAGCCAGCAACATCAGCGCGGGTGAGAAGCAGCTGATCACGATTGCGCGGGCCTTCCTGGCCGACCCCGCGCTGCTGATCTTGGACGAGGCGACAAGCTCGGTCGACACCCGGACCGAGGTGCTGGTGCAGCGGGCCATGGCGGCGCTGCGGTCCGATCGGACCAGCTTCGTCATCGCACACCGGCTCTCCACCATCCGGGATGCCGACGTGATTTTGGTGATGGAGGACGGCCGGATCGTCGAGCATGGCACCCACCACGAGCTGCTCGAGGCCCGCGGGCACTACTTCGATCTTTACAACTCACAATTCACCGCAGCGATCGAGGAGCCGGAGGAGCAGGGTCCGGCGATCGCAGTGGCAGCCGGGCAGGCGGCCGGTCGCCGGCCGGTCTGAGGGTTCGGGTCACCTGCCTGTCAGCATCTCGATGGCCTCGCATATCATCGCGATGAGCTCCTCCGGGTGTTCCTCGATCATGGTCCAGGTGAACCGCAGCACGCACCAGCCATCCAGGACAAGGAGGTTCTGCCGCCGCCGGTCGGTCTCGAAGACTTCTGCTTCGGTGTGATACAACCGGCCGTCAATCTCGATAATGAGCTTCAGCTTGCGGAAAATGACGTCGACATAGAAGGTCGATCCACGCAGTATGACTGGCCGATTTGCTTGCCATCCGGTGATCCCAGCGTCGCGCAGTAGACGATGGAATAGGCGCTCGGGCTTGGACCACGGCTCAGCACGGGAGTCGAGTAACAATTGGCGGCGCGTCGGGTTGCCTACTCGGGCACCCGTTAGGTCCATGGCTTGCTGCAGGAGCACGAGGGTGCTTGCGCGAGTCCGCAATGCCTGGTCGATCGCATCGCCGCCGACCGTCAAACAGAGATCCAATGCTGTGAGCGCAGGCGTGGTGTAGCGCAAGCCGGACCTGCTGACCACAAGCTCGGCCGGGATATATCGCCGAGTGAAGCAGTAGCCAGGCTGTCGCGCTCGACTGTGCCAGACCGCACACTCGATCATGTCGACCCGCAGGTCAGGCCAGAACGACACCCGTGCCGCGACGGCGCCGACGAGGATTGCGTCGGGGTCAAAGCGGCTGAGTGCCCTGAGGCGGCTTGCCAGTGACGTCGCCTGATCGGCAGCCGCATAAATGCCGGGTAGCACTCGGGCGAGGTCGCCACGCCGCACCAGATAACGCAGCGTGGTGTCCAGCTCCGGGTGCTCGCGGCGGGCAATGACGCCTTCCGCGGCCAGTAACCGCTGGATCTCTTGGAACGTGGTCCTCACATAAGAGGAAGGCTTCAAAAAGGGGCCCGATGTTAATTAATCCGAGCAAGATTCTCAAAATCGGCCCCCAGGGGGACATGCCACAGGAGATTCAGGCCTGGAGTGGAGAAGGCCGGCGCCGCTCGGGGGCGATTCTGAGAAACCTGGCCGGTACCAATCAGCAATTGTGTGACCGGAAGTGCCGGAAGGTGAGGTTCATCCGTGGCCCGACCGGGCGCGAGGTCTTGGGAACCGCGTGCGCGTAGTCGCTTTGCGATTCATCCCGCATGACCAGCAGGTCACCGCCGCCAAGGTCCCAGCTCCATCGCTCGCCGGTTGTCCGATGCCGCAGCACGAATGGTCGCCGATCGCCGAGGCTTATCGAGGCGATGGTAGGTCGCGGACCCAGTTCGGCCTCGTCGTCGCTGTGATAACCCACCGAGTCCGTGCCATCCCGATAGAGATTGGCCAAACAGGAGTTGAAGCCAACCCCCAGCTCGTTGCGCAGTCGCTCCCGCAGCTTGGCCAGGACTTCCGGCCAAGGCGCTGGCTCGTTCACAATGCCGGAGTACCGGTAGGCGCTGTCTCCGATCCACGCGGTTAGCCGCGGCGTCGGCCTGGTGCGGCCGTAGAGAGTGAGCTCGTGCTGCTCCCAAACGATCTCCTCACGGAGTACAGCGAAGAGCTGGTCAGCATCAACGGCCCAACCGGGGTAGTAGTCGACACAGCCTGGCGCCACGTCAGCAACGTATAAGAACACCGTGATGGATGCGTAAGCACGAGCTCGTTGTCCCACGACCTGAAGCAACGCAGGATGGGGAGGTGCACAGGCGCGACGAGCAGGACACGGCACGCGCCACCCGATGGTGGGCACGACTCTCTGGAGCCGTCGCGGGCCTGGCTGGTCTCGCTATCGCCGGACTGGTCGCGTGGCTAGTTGCGCCGGCCGGCTCTCCTGTGCCCGCTGTCGGTGAATTGATCATCGAGTTGCTGCCCGCGTCGCTTGTTAATTTCGGAAAAGAGGTCCTCGGCCTTGCCGACAAGCCGGTGCTGCTTGCCATCATCGTCGTCGCAGTCTTGATCATCTGCGCTCTGGCCGGCGAGCTCGAGTGGCGACGCCGCTTTGCAGGTGCTGCACTGTTCGCCGTTGTGGCTGTGCTCGGGATCATTGGAATCGCCGCGCAGCCCGACGCGACGATCAATGCGTACGTGCCAACGATTGTCGGTCTGCTGCTGGGCTACATGATCTTGAGCACACTGATCAGCAGGTTGCAACAGTGGCGACCACGACACGCAGCAGCCAAGGAGGGTGACGCCGAATCGCCCGCGCGGCGGAACTTCCTGGCGTGGACGATTGTCGTCGGGGCTGCATCGGTGGTCGCGGCGATCGCCGGCCAGCTGCTCGCTCGCGCATCGTCAAGTGTCAACACAGTGCGCGAGAACCTGAAGCTGCCGACGCCGACGAAGCCTTCGTCCGGCCCGCCGCCCGGTGCTGACTTCCGCATTGAAGGTCTGGCCCCGTACGTGACGCCCAACGACGACTTCTATCGCATCGATACCGCACTCCAAGTGCCCGTGATCGATCCAGCAACCTGGACGCTGACGATCGCCGGTATGGTGCAGAACCCGATCCAGATCAACTATGCAGAGCTCACCGCCAGGCCGCTGGTGGAGCACATGACGACGCTGACATGTGTCTCCAACGAGGTCGGCGGCAAGCTGGCCGGCAACGCTTTGTGGATCGGCTACCCCGTACGCGAACTGCTTGCCCAGGCCAAGCCCCTCGAGGGCGCCGACATGGTGCTGTCAAAGAGCCACGATGGTTGGACCGCCAGTACCCCGCTGTCGACCCTCACCGACCCAAACCGGGAGGCCATGCTGGCGATCGGGATGAACGGCGAGCCTTTGCCCCTCGAGCACGGATTCCCGGTTCGCATGGTTGTCCCAGGTCTGTACGGCTACGTTTCCGCCACGAAGTGGGTGACCTCGCTGAGGGTGACCACATACGCCGAAGAGCAGGCCTACTGGACGCCGCTCGGTTGGTCGCCGCGCGGTCCGATCAAGCTGGCATCGCGGATCGACGTCCCACGCAGGTCAACCGTCGATCCGGGAGCCGTCGTTGTCGCTGGCGTCGCGTGGGCCCAGCACACAGGGATATCGGCTGTCGAAGTGCAGGTTGACCAGGGCGGCTGGCAGCCGGCCCAACTTGCCGACACCACAGGCCCTGACACCTGGCGGCAGTGGAAATATGAGTGGGCCGCCACGTCCGGCACGCACACCCTCACAGTTCGAGCCACCGATGCAGATAGGAAGCTCCAGACAGCCGAAGTCGCTCCTTCGATACCAGACGGGGCGACCGGATACCACTCAATCAAGGTCAAAGTCCGGTAGCTGCAGAACGACTTGCCAGAGTGCCAGTGTGAGCTTCATAGCTGCGAGCGTCGGAAATCGCGCGCCGCCGCACGGAGAAGGGGCGAGCGGAGGCGTTCTTTCCTCCGCGAGTGACGACGGCGGCGGCGGATTCAAAGTGCGATGCGCGAGCAGCTCTCAAATGCTTGCATTAGGTTCGTGATGTGCGCATCGCGGTAGCCCGGGAACTGGCTCCCGGCGAAGCCCGTGTTGCGATGGTCCCCGACCTGGTGGGCAAGCTGCGTGCGGCCGGTTATGAGGTTGCCGTGCAAGCGGGGGCAGGTGCGAGCGCTCTCATGTCCGATGTGGCGTACGAGGCGGCTGGTGCCTTGGTTACCGAGCACCCCTTCGATGAGGCCGACGTGGTGCTGAGTGTGCAGCCGCTGGATGCCAGGTGCCTGGCCCCACTGCCATCTGGGGCTTCGACGATCTCGTTTTTCCCGTACCCCGAGCGCTCCGGCGATGTCGCGCTCCGCCGCGACCGGAAGCTGACCACTTTTGGAATGGAGTACGTGCCGCGTATCTCCCGCGCCCAGTCGATGGATGCTTTGAGCTCGCAGGCCCTGGTGGCCGGCTACCGCGGAGCGATCGTCGCTGCCAGCATGCTGGGCCAGTTCTTTCCGTTGAGCATGACCGCTGCCGGGACCATCCCCCCGGCGCAGGTTGTGGTGTTGGGCGCCGGCGTCGCTGGGCTCCAGGCGATCGCGACCTGTCGGCGATTGGGTGCTGTGGTCAAGGGCTACGACGTCCGTGCGGCGGCCGCGGAAGAGATTCGATCGATGGGCGCCCAGGCCATCGAGCTGCCGCTGCCGACGCTGGAGGGTGCCGGCGGCTACGCCCGGGAGATGACCGAGGATCGCGCTCAGAGGCAGCGCGAGCTGCTTGCCAGCTACATCGCAGCGGGCGACGCGTTGATCACCACAGCAGCGGTGCCGGGGCGCCGCGCACCGCTGTTGGTGACCACGGAGATGATCCTCCAAATGGGGCCTGGCTCGGTTGTTGTCGATCTGGCCGCGGAGGCCGGAGGTAACGTCGAGGGCGTGGTGGCCGGCAGCGTGGTGCGAGTCGGACCGGTGCAATTGTGGGGTGGCGCGAATGTACCCAGCCAGATGCCAGGACCGGCAAGCCGGCTATACGCTCACAATGTGCTGAATGTGATCATGCTGATGACCCGTGACGGGCGTTTTGCGCCGGATTTTGCGGACGAGATCACTGCTGCGATGTGCGTGACTCATGCCGGGCAGGTGCGTCGCCCGGCGAGCGGAGCGAGCACATGAGCACCGAGCGGAGCGAGCAATTGAACACCGGATCGGGCGCCGCTGTGCTGAGGTGGAGGGAGCGGACATGTTCTTTGTCCGCGAGCGACGACGAAGTGGGCGGCTTGCAGGCGCGATTCGCAGCGAGCGGAGCGAGCAATTGAGCACTGAGCCCATCATCTGGTTGACGATCTTCGTCTTGGCGATCTTCGTCGGCGTGGAGGTCATCTCCAAGGTCTCCTCCATCTTGCACACACCGCTGATGTCAGGTGCTAATGCCATCCACGGCGTGATCTTGATCGGTGCGATCCTGGTCACCGGCACAGCCCAGTCGACACCAATCTTGGTGCTGGGCCTGGTCGCCGTGGTCCTGGCATCGATCAACATGGTCGGGGGATTCGTAGTCACCGACCGGATGTTGATCATGTTCTCGCGACCCAAGAGGGAGCTGGAGAAGTCCGGGCCCCGGGAGCTCGACCAGTGACAGCAGCCTGGGCTCAGCTCGGCTACCTTGCGGCCGCAATCTGCTTCATCGTCGCGCTCAAAGGGTTGTCCTCACCGAAGACTGCCCGCCGCGGCAACCTGATCGGCGCGGCTGGCGCGGTGCTGGCGTGCGTGATCGTGTTCCTGGTTTCCGACTTCGACCATCTGCTGCCGATCTTGGCAGCCATCGCAGCTGGCACGGCGATCGGCGTTCTCACTGCCTACCGGGTGCAGATGACACAGATGCCGCAACTGGTGGCGTTGTTCAACGGGGTCGGAGGCGGCGCCGCGGCCATCGTGGCGATCATCGAGCTAACTGAACTCGGCGCAGGCTCACCGCCGCTCTTCGATCTGCTCGCTACCGCCTTCACGATCACCGTTGGTTCGGTGAGCTTTGCCGGGTCGGTGGTCACCGTACTCAAGCTGCAAGAGCTGATGACCACGCGACCCGTGGTCTTCGCCGGGTATCCCATCCTGTACGGCCTCGGCTTGGTCGCAGCGGTTGGCTTCAGTGTCGGCCTGGTGCTGGCCCCGAGCATGATATTCGCGCTCCTGCTGGCCGTCGTCGGCGCCGGGCTTGGCATCCTGCTCGTGCTGCCGGTTGGCGGTGCCGACGTACCGATCGTCATCTCCTTGCTGAACGCGTTCACTGGCCTCACTGTCGCGGCCAGCGGGTACCTCCTTCAGAACACCTTGCTGATGGTCGCTGGCACGCTTGTCGGCTCCGCCGGCACCCTGCTTACCCGGTTGATGGCCAACGCCATGGGCCGGTCGGTGATCAACATCCTCTTTGGCGCGTTGAGGGGCGGGTCGACCCTGGGCGCGACCACGGTGAGTGATCGGCCTGTGAAGGCTGCCGGTCCCGCCGACGTGGCGATCCTCCTCGCGTACGCCCAGCGCGTGATCATCGTTCCGGGCTACGGTCTCGCCGTTGCGCAGGCCCAGCACGCGCTGCGCCAACTTGTAGATCTGCTGCAGGAACGCGGAGTACAGGTCGATTACGCGATCCATCCGGTCGCCGGCAGGATGCCTGGGCACATGAATGTGCTGCTCGCCGAAGCGCAGGTGCCGTACGAGCAGCTAAAGGAGATGGACGAGATCGATCCGGAGTTCAGGCAGACGGATGTGGCGCTGGTCGTCGGCGCAAACGATGTCGTCAACCCGGCGGCTGAAACAACGCCAGGAGCCCCGATCTACGGCATGCCGATCTTGCACGCCAACCGAGCGCGTCAGGTTGTTTTCCTGAAGCGGTCGATGCGTCCAGGCTTCGCCGGCATCGAGAACGAGCTCCTCTACGAGCCGACGACTACGCTGCTCTTCGGCGACGCCAAGGAGACCATGACCAAGCTGCTCGGCGAGCTGAAAGCTCTCAGAGTCTGACCCCCTTGACTATGTCGGGAACGCACGTGCACGTGCGTTCCTTGCGCCTCGCACACGTTGCAACGTGTGTGTCGCATCAGGAACGAACGTGCACGTGCGTTTCCGACAG
Source organism: Actinomycetota bacterium (assembly GCA_046727055.1). GTDB lineage: Bacteria > Actinomycetota > Actinomycetes > Propionibacteriales > Propionibacteriaceae > Microlunatus. The sequence goes on from JBKPBV010000015.1 coordinate 8,368, forward strand.
CGCGAGACTCGCGTCATGACGCCAGGAACTCGCGGAAGGATAAGCCGCCGATCTTGGCACCGGGCTCGGGCAGGTTGGCTCCTGCCCGGAATGCTCGGAGAGTGCCACCGACGGCAGGAAGGGTGATCAGCCGCGGCGCCGCCCACCCGTCCTTTGTGTGAATCAACTCCACCGCCGCGGCGAGGCTGATCCACTCCGGACCTGCCCGATCGGCAGCCCGGCGGTAACCAGGTGGTGCCGGCCCGAGTGCGATGTCGGCGAGGTCATTGGCGACCCAATGGTGGTCGCACGGTTGGAATGACATGCCCCTAGGTACAAACCCCAGCGGGCCGACTGTCACAGTGCGGGCAACTGCCGCGACCACGGTGTGGAATTGCGTGGCCCGAACCACAGTGACTGGCAGCTTGCTGCGCTCCAGTACCAGCTCGCTGGCGTACTTCGCGCGGTAATACCGAAGTGGGCTACGGTCGCAGCCGACGATTGAGATAAAGACCACATGTGGCGGGGCCGGCCGATCGGCCAAGATCTTGATCAACCGACGAGTGCCGTCCAGAGTGACTGTGCGCTGACGCCATGGGTGGATGGCCGCATGGACCACGCACTCGGCGCCCTCGACCGCTGCCTCGAGCCCTGCACCAGTAGCAAGATCAACACCGGTACGCCGGCTCGCCGAGGTCACGGTCGCACCGCGAGCTGCAAGCCTCCTTACGACTTCGGTGCCGAGCAAGCCTTTGCCTCCGGTCACCACGATTCTCATCAGCCACCCTCCGAGTTGTCAGAATCCGCTTGACCTATAGCTCAACTGGATTCTGACAAGTCGGCAACCGCGATCCGGTCGAGGCCACAGCCCGACTAGTGTGCAAGCCAACGCCCCTACTGAGCGGGGGGCGTCCGGTAGCGCGAGACGCGCTACCCGCGACGCAGATGGAGGCTCGCATGTCCGAATCCGCGGCCGATCGGGTCAATCAAATTCCCGACACAATGGCGGCCGTCATCTGTCACGGGCCTGAGAACTACCAATTGGAGGAAGTCCCAGTCCCGCGCCCAGGACCGGGTGAGGCCTTGATCAAGGTCGAGGCGACCGGCATCTGCGCCAGCGACCTGAAGTGCTACCACGGTGCCGCCAAGTTCTGGGGCGATGAAAACCGTCCAGCTTGGGCCGAAACCGAGGTCATTCCAGGCCACGAGTTTGTTGGAAAAGTTGTTCAGCTCGATGACATGGCCGCAAATCGCTGGGGAATCACCGTTGGTCACCGCGTTGTCGCTGAGCAGATCGTGCCGTGCTGGAAGTGTCGCTACTGCCTGAACGGCGAGTACTGGATGTGCGCCCCCCACGACATCTTCGGCTTCAAGCGTCGGACGCCGGGCGGCATGGCGGAGTACATGATCTACAACAAGGACGCTCTGGTTTACAAGATCTCACCGGACCTGCCGCCCGCACACGCCGCCTTCACTGAGCCACTTTCCTGTGCACTGCACGGCGTGGAACGGGGGGACATCAAATTCGACGATGTCGTCGTCGTCGCGGGCTGCGGACCGATCGGCCTCGGCATGATCGCTGGCGCGAAATCGAAGAACCCCAAGATGGTCGTCGCCCTCGACATGGCCCAGGACAAGCTGGAAATCGCCGAGGAATGCGGCGCCGACGTGATCATCAACATCGCTTCGGAGGACCCGGTGACGAAGATCAAGGACATGACCGGCGGCTATGGAGCTGATGTCTACCCCGAGGGAAGTGGACACCCCTCGGCCGTCGCCCAGGGTCTGAACCTACTGCGCAAACTCGGCACCTATGTCGAGTACAGCGTCTTCGGCAGCGACGTGAGCGTTGACTGGTCGATCATCAGCGACGATAAGGAACTCGACGTGCGCGGTGCACACCTGGGCCCAAACTGCTGGCCCGCTGCCATCCGGATGCTCGAGTCCCGACGGCTGCCCATGGACAAGATTTGCACCCACCAGATACTGCTGGCCGACTTCCAGAAGGGGCTCGATCTGGTCGCGAGCGGCAAAGAATCAATCAAGGTCTCGCTGATCCCGTGATTAGGCGGAGGTCGGTCGGTTTTGTCGGCTGGTGGACGGCGTGCGGCACAATCTCAGAGTGATCGAGTATCGAACCCGGGTCGAGATCGAGCAGATGCGGCCGGCTGGGCAGTTCGTCGCCGAGGTGCTGACAGCGCTCAGGGCCCGAGCCGATGTCGGGGTGAACCTTCTCGAGCTCGATGAGCTGGCGCACCAGATGATTCGGGATCGTGGCGCCATATCGTGCTACATCGACTATCACCCCTCTTTCGGTGCTAGCCCGTTTGGCAAGGTGCTGTGTACGTCGGTCAACGATGCGGTGTTGCACGGGCTGCCTCACGACTACAATCTCCGCGACGGCGATCTGGTCAGCCTAGATTTCGCAGCTTCGGTGGATGGTTGGGTGGCGGACTCGGCGATCAGTGTGATCGTCGGAGCGCCTCGCGAGCAAGATCAACAGCTAATCGCAACGGCTGAGGAGGCGTTGTCCGCCGGAATCGAAGCGGCGCGCGCCGGCAACAAGATCGGTGACATCTCCTTCGCGATCGCGCGGATCGGCTCGCAGGCAGGTTACAAGATCAACACCGAGTTCGGCGGGCACGGCGTGGGGCGTACCATGCACGGCGACCCTCACGTACCCAACAACGGTCGGCGAGGCCGCGGCCTGATCCTGCGGCCCGGCCTGGTGATCGCCATCGAGCCCTGGTTCTTGGCGGGCACCGACAAGATCTACACCGACGCCGACGGCTGGACGCTGCGCAGTCGCGACGGCTCGCGAGGGGCGCATGCCGAACACACTGTCGCGATCACGACCGATGGTCCAGTGGTTCTGACCGCACGTTGAGGTGGACCATTGGGTTATCACATGGCTATGAGTCAGCGCACTCAGACCATCGTTCAACTGAATGAGGACCTTTTGAAGTTGCTTGACAGTCGCGCGTCTGCGGATGGCGTGTCACGATCCCAGGTCATTCGTGACGCAATCGAGTTCAGTTCCGCGCTGCCGGGTGTACGGGTCGCGGCTCGCAGCCGATCAAGCGTGCGCTGATCGACCTCGCCTGTGACCGGGATCTTTCGTTTCGCCTGGAAGCGCTTCACGCCGTTGGCTGTCATGCTTCCGTACCGACCGATATCGGTCCCACACCCTCTTCCAGGGATGGATGCCCGAGCGTTACGGGTGTCTGCGCCAAGCTTCTTGAACGACGCCACCTCGTGACCGGCTCGTGATGTGGCCGGTCGTAAATGAACCCGCCCAAGGGCTCGTCAGCGCCGAGACCTGGCGGCTTCCTGGAGCTTGCGGATGCCGTCTTTGATTTTCTGCTGGTTCTCCGGCTTTGACAGTTCGCGCTGAGCAACCTGAGAGAGCTTGATCAGTACTGCGGTCTTGAGGATGCCCTTGATGAGGCTCATGAATTCTCCAAGTGAACAGGGGACGATGCGCTATGACAGGCGGCACGCTTCGCCGACTGCAGGAGCTCGCGGCTGGGCTGCGTGGAAGTCTGGCGCAAGTGGCGAGCGACGAGGGAGGCGAACCTGGCGGGCTGCCTGTCAGAGTGCAATTTAATACAGTGCACTCGACGATAACCGCCAACTCCAAGCCTGAGCCTGCAGATCAGCACCATTGGCCGCGACACGTCGAGTGCTCTCTAATGAAATCTAAGGTTCCCGCTATACGAGCTGATACGGTCCGAGACGTGGATCCGGTGCGGAACCCGTACGCGCCTGGTGCAGGCCAGCGGCCACCGGAGCTTGCGGGTCGTGACGCGGAGCTTGCGGCGTTCGACGTCGCGCTGGAGCGTGTGGAGCGTGGCCGGCCCGAGCGCAGCCTGGTGTTGACTGGGCTACGCGGAGTTGGCAAGACGGTACTGCTCAATGCGCTGCGGTCGAAGGCGTTGGATCGGGGATGGGGCACTGGAAAGGTGGAGGCTCGGCCGGACACGAGCCTCCGCCGGCCTTTTACTGGGGCCCTGCACGCAGCCGTACGCGAGCTGTCGGTGCGGCACCGGGCACCTGATCGCGTGACCGAGGTTTTGGCCACGCTGAAGGCTTTCGGTCTGCGCAGCAACCCGCGCGGCGGCAAGCTGATCGAGCGCTGGACGCCAGCCATCGACGGACCGGCGAGTTCCGGCCGCGCCGACTCGGGGGACATGGAGATCGACCTGCTGGAGCTCCTCACGGATGTGGCAGGCGTCGCGGTCGACGTCGGCATCGGCGTGGCGGTCTTCATCGACGAGATGCAGGATCTCACCCCAGACGACGTATCGGCGCTCTGCGCCAGCTGCCACGAGCTCTCGCAGACCGGCGCGCCGCTCATGGTGGTTGGTGCCGGACTGCCGCATCTGCCCAGCGTGCTGTCGGCGTCCAAGTCGTATTCGGAGCGGCTCTTCCGCTACGTCCGTATTGACCGCCTGGACTCCGCTGGTGTGGAGCGAGCACTGCTCGCTCCGGCGGAGCGCGAGGGTGCTACGTGGGCGGCCGACGCACTCAAGGCGATGGGCGCCACCTCAGGGGGCTACCCGTATTTCGTGCAGGCCTATGGCAAGGCCGCATGGGACCATGCGCCTGGTTCACCAATCACCGCCGCCGATGTTTTTGTTGCCGCCCCGGAGGCCGAGGCCGAGTTGGCTGTGGGATTCTTCGGATCCCGGTACGAACGCGCAACCCCCGCCGAGCGCGACTACCTGAGAGCCATGGCCGGACTGACCACCGAGATGGCTCCGGACGCACCGGTCTCCACCACCGATGTCGCCGAGGTGCTGGGCCGTAAGCCGTCCTCGCTCTCGCCTGCACGGGATGCGTTGCTTAAGAAGGGCCTGGTGTATTCGGCCGAGCGGGGGACCCTGGCCTTCACGGGTCCGCACTTCGGCCGGTGGTTGCGGACTCACCCACCGTCCTGACTGGGAAGCGCTCCCGCAGGGCCCGGTGTACCGCGTCTGGCCGCGGATCCGCTACCGTCATCGCCTCCTCGACCATGCGAAGGGCAGCGGCGGTGCCAGCTCCGAGGACAGGCTCGGTCGGTGTGATCACCGAGAGGTCGCGGGCGAGCATGAGCTCGATCGCCAGCAGGTCTTCGAGTTTGCCCAGTGCGATGTCGGTCTTACGTACGCTCAGCGGCGCGGCCGTGTTGTGGTCCTCGACGCCGAGGTCCAGCGGCGGCGTGTCGAGAGTGGCCGGTGCGGCAAGTTGCTTGAGTTCCGGAAAAAGCGCCGCGGCTGGGTACCGCAGCTGCGGCCCGTACAACGGTCCAGTCGGCTGTCCGGTCCGCTGTTGCATGCAACCGTCCCATAGATGGGCCATCCGGCGCTCGCTGAGCTGCCCGACGTGGGCAAGGGCGATCCGCAAGGCGTCGCAGGCGATGGCAAGCACCATGGGGTGAAAATTGCCATTGCTGATCATGGTTTGATCCGCAGCGGACACCAGCGGGTTGTCGGCGGCAGAGTTGAGCTCGACGGTTACGCCATCTCGGGCGGCCCTGACGTACTCGCGCATCGCCCCGTGAACCTGGGGCACCACCCGAAACGACAGGGCATCCTGCACGGACCTCGCTGCGCCGGGCTCGAGGAGGCCGCTCCCAGTTATCAGCTCCCTGATGTGATTCGCCGCAGCAATCTGGCCTCCGATCGGCTTGGCACGCCCGACGGCGGGATGCAGGATCGACGGGTTCGCCGCCGTCGCCTCCATCGAGAGCGCCGCTGCGACGTCCGCCGCATCGGCCGCACGCTCGGCCCGGGCAACCACTAGCGCCGCGTGGCCCACCGACACGCCGTTGGCAGAGATCAGCGCCAGCCCGTCTTTGCCGCTCAGTACGAGTGGCGTGATGCCCGCCCGCCACAGCGCCTCGCCGCCTCGGAGCAGCTCGCCCCGATACTCCGCCCGGCCCCTTCCGATCGCGACTTGAGCCATCCCGGCCATTTGCCCCAGATCGGCCGCACCAACCGAACCGATCTCCGGGACGATCGGGTG
>JBKPBV010000016.1:0-4893 GCA_046727055.1 Actinomycetota bacterium
GACATGCCGGAAGTAGTGACGGAGGAAGATCTGCACCGCATCTGGGTCATGACCGAGCTCGGCGGCGAGACTCGCCCCGCGAGCGGCTACCTCAGCAATCTTTTGAGTCTTCTCCTTCTCCTGCTCAAGCTCGACCTCGAACGTTGTCACGTCGCCCATCCGATCAGTACCGCCACCGCACCCCGCTGTACGGCTACCTCCGACATTAACCCGCGGCTCAGCGCGCCGGGCTAGAGAGACGACTCCAGCAGTTAATCAGCAGCCTTCCATTGCCGAAACGCCATTCTCCTGCGCTGCTCGGGCGGCGTAGCCAACTTAAGATGCTTGAAACACACGTACCCGCCGGCGGCAACGTCCCGCCCAGCCACGGCAGGGTTGCAGAGCGGCTCGAGCAGCACAGGAGGATCGCCACCCGCGGCCATGAACATCTCCAGCCACCTAGAGTTTGCCGCCGCGCCCACTGTGGTGTACGCGATGTTGACTGACAAGAGGTTTCTGGAAGAGGTTTGTGTTGCCAGTGAGTCAATCAGTTTCCACGTTTCCGTGTCGAGCTCGACGACAACCACCTCGCGAACGCTGCACGCACCGGAGTCGGCGGCGAGGTTCACCGGACCTCAACTGACCGTCAACGAGGAGGTCGTCTGGGCCCACCCGTCGCCTGACGGCTCGAGGAGCGGCACCGTCACGATGACTGTGCTCGGCCAGCCGGTCACTTTCAAGGGAGGATTGCGCCTCTCGTCCGGAGGCCGCGGAAGCGTGGTGGACGTGAGGGGCGAGGTGAAGGTCGCGATCCCGCTGCTGGGAAGAAAGCTTGAGCAAGCCGCTGCGCCTGCGCTGACCGCCGGCTACGAGACCCAGCAAGAGGTAGGCGACAAATGGCTGGCACGCAACCCATCTCGGCGTGAGGGCGAAGAGGCCTAACTGTTGACGCCTGACGCGAAGGATCGCCCGCCTCTGGCGAAGGATCGCCCGCCTCTGGCGAAGAAAAGTAGGTTAACCCACGTTCCCCACGCTCTGCACACGTTGCAAAGTGTGCAGAGCGTAGGGAAGGTGTGCAAAGTGCCCGAAATGGTTGGCCGGCCCAGGGTCGCCGCCCCGGGCCGGCAACTGTGAGCCGCCTGGTGTCATCCTTCGCGCTGAGCGCGTCGAGTCTCTCTCTCAGCCCTCGATGACTCGCTGCCCGTCGCCTGCTTCGATGGCGATCTTGCGCGGCTTAGCCTTCTCGGCGACCGGGACCTGAAGAGCAAGCACGCCATCGTGGTAGCTGGCGGAGATCTTGTCGAGATCCACGTTGTCGCCCAAGATCAGCTGGCGACTGAACACTCCACGTGGACGCTCGGCAGCAATCACTTCTACGTTGCCATCATCACGAGCTGGCCGATCGGCGCGAACGGTGAGCACATTGCGCTCGACGTCCAGATCGATCGAGTCTGCCATGACGCCCGGCAGGTCGAATTCGATGTGGAATGTGTCCTCATCACGCCAGGCATCCATCGGCATGTAGGCCGGCCGAGCCACTGTGCCGAAGAACTGCTGGGTGAGCCGGTCAAGCTCACGGAAGGGGTCGGTGCGCATCAACATGGTTGGTTTCACCTCCATAGATCGTCAGTTGGCCCAATGCAATAGCTAGTCGCTACCATCCCTAATCTATGATCATTGCCATAGATTAACTCTCTCCGTGGTATCATGCAAGCCTGAAGCTGAGATTTTTTTTGAGGAGCTGGGATGGCTGATCCGTACGACCGGACCGCAGGTCTGTTCGGCATCTCCGTCGCAGCCGGAATGGTCGGCACCGGAGTGCAGAATCTGCGCGCGTACGAGAAAGCCGGTCTGGTCGATCCACAACGCACTCCGGGCGGCACCCGGCTCTACAGCTTGGCCGACATCGAGCGGCTGCGCCAGATCGCCGCGCTGCTAGATGAGGGCCTCAACCTCGCCGGGATTGCGATGGTCTTGCAGCTCGAGGCCGACAACGCTCGGCTGCGGCTCGAGATCTCCCACGAGCGAGACCGCCGACGCGGGCGCTGACCATAACCCCTAGGCCATGTGTGGATAGCGGTAGTCGGTTGGCGGCACGAAGGTCTCCTTGATCGAACGTGGACTGGTCCAGCGGATGAGGTTCCACATCGAGCCCGCCTTGTCGTTCGTGCCCGAGGCCCTAGAGCCCCCAAACGGCTGCTGACCGACGACCGCGCCCGTGGGTTTGTCGTTGAGATAGAAGTTTCCAGCCGCATATCGGAGTCGACGGTTGGCAAGATCAAGTGCCGTGCGATCCTCGGCGAAGATCGCGCCGGTGAGGCCGTACGGAGCTGCCCGATCCACCTCATCGAGAGTGGTCTCGAAGTCGGCGTCGTCGAAGACGTAGATGCCGAGAATCGGCCCGAAGTACTCGGTGACGAAGATCTCGTTCCTGGGGTTGTCGGAGATGATCAAGGTCGGCCGGACGTACCAGCCTTCCCGGTCATCGGTCACCCCGCCGGCGATGATCTTGGCATCCGCAGAATCGCGGGCCCGCTTGATGGCCTCGACATGTTTGGCGAAGGCGCGTCGATCAATCACCGCGGACGTGAAGTTGGTGAGGTCGCGTACGTCGCCGACCTTAAGTGCCTCGGTGGCATCGATGAGCGCGTCCCCCATCTGATCCCAAATGCTGCGCGCGATGTACGCCCGAGACGCGGCGGAGCATTTCTGCCCTGAGTACTCAAACGCCCCTCGGACCAGTGCGGTCCGCAACACATCTGGGTTGGCGCTCGCATGGGCGACGATGAAGTCCTTCCCGCCAGTCTCCCCCACTACCCGTGGATAACCTTTGTACCCGCCGATATTGGCTCCCACACTTCGCCACAGGTGCTGGAAGGTCTTCGTCGAGCCGGTGAAATGGATGCCGGCCAGGTCCGGGTGGCCAAGCGCAACCTCGGAGACGGCAATGCCGTCACCGGGCAGCATGTTGATCACTCCTGGCGGCAAGCCCGCCGCCTCCAGAAGTCGCATGATGAAGTGCGCGGCGTATTGCTGGGTCGGGCTCGGCTTCCAAATGACGACGTTGCCCATCAAGGCCGGCGACGTCGGCAGGTTGCCTGCGATGGCGGTGAAATTAAACGGAGTGATCGCGTAAACGAAGCCTTCGAGCGGGCGGTAATCGGCCCTGTTCCAGACGCCGGGTGATGAGATCGGCTGGTCTTCGAAGATGCGATGGGCGAAGGCGACATTGAATCGCCAGAAGTCGATCAACTCACAGGCGGCGTCGATTTCGGCCTGCTGCACTGTCTTTCCCTGACCCAGCATTGTGGCGGCGTTCAACGTATCCCGCCAAGGTTCTGCCAGCAGGTCGGCCGCGCGCAGGAAGATCGCTGCACGATGCTCGAACCCCAGATCTGCCCATTCCGGAGCGGCCGCTAGCGCCGCATCGATGGCTTCCGCCGCATCAGCTCGGGTCGCGTTAGCCGCATGCCCAAGGACGTGAAAGTGGTCGGAGGGCATGGTGACGTCGAAAGCCTCTCCTGAGGCCGGCTTGCTCACTCCATTGATCGTTGCGGCCAGCTCGAGAGGATCATCGGTCGCCATCCGGTCAAGTGCTGACTCGATCCCTGCCCGTTCCTTCGAACCCGGAGCGTAACCGAGCACGGCCTCGTTGACCGGTACGGGCACATCTGCGATGGCATCCACAAAGCGACGCTACCTGTGTTGAATTTGCTCGCTACCGCTCGCAGAGGATCGCGCTTGGGAATCCGCTACCTTCCCTCCTTCGCTCGCAGACAAACAACACGTCTGCTCCCTCGGTCGTCAGGACAGCGGCGCGCGATCCTGGTTGAATTTGCTCGCTACCGCTCGCTGAGGATCGCGCGTGGAATCCGCGATCTGTGAGGGTCAGACCTCATACGGCCTTGGCGCTCTCGGCCTCTTCCCGCCGTTTCTTGGCAGCCTCGACTGAAGCCCGTAGGGCCGCAACCAGGTCGACCACCTCAGCTTCCTTCGGTGCTTCCGGCTCCTCTGGCAGTGGCACGCCCTCGGCTTTGCTCTGCACTAAGGCTTCCAGTGCCTCGCGATAAGAGTCGGTGAAATCCTCAGGATTGAAGTCACCCGCCAGGGCGTCGATGAAGGATTGCGCCATGGTGACCTCTGCGTCGGAGACGGTGACGTTCTCAGGTGGCGCGGCGAAGGATGGGTCGCGAAGCTCATCCGGCCACAACATCGTGTGCATCAGCAACACGCCATCTTTGGGGCGGATCAGCGCCAGCGCTTCGCGTGATCGCAGCGCGACCTTGACGACAGCACTCTGGCCACTTTTCCTCAATGCATCGCGCAGCAGCACGTACGGTTTGACGCCCGGGCCCTCGGCCTGGAGGAAGTAGGTCTTGTTGAAGTAGGTCGGATCAACGTCCTCCTCAGCCACGAACTGCACCACCTCGACCGCCTTCGTAGTCGGGAGCGGGAGCGCATCGAAGTCCTCGGGGCCCAAGATCACCATCCGGCCGTCCGGCATCTCGTAACCTTTGGCAATCTCGGCGTAGGGAATCTCGTTCCCGCATATTTCGCAGACACGCTTGTACTTGATCCGGCCGCCATCTTGTGGGTGGACCTGGCGAAAACTGATGTCCTTCTCCTCGGTCGCCGAGAAGAGCTTCACCGGGATCGTGACCAGGCCAAAGGAGATTGCGCCCTTCCAGATTGAACGAGGCATAGTCCTAGTCTGCCTGATCCCATGGACAGTATTTCCTTGCTCCTCGCGCACATCGCGCTGAGAGCTGCTGTCTTCCTCACTCGCTCGCAGACGGAAAGCTCGTGCTCGACTCGCTCGTCCAGACAGCACCGGCGCGACTCCACGCTCGTCGCAGAATTTCCCTGCACACCGGGGCCGACTGCGCCACGGCACGATGACGGCTCAGAGCTGGT
>JBKPBV010000017.1:0-3945 GCA_046727055.1 Actinomycetota bacterium
CCTCTCCCGAGCGGCAAATGATGTTCGACATCAATGACTTCGACGAGACCTTGACCGGCCCGTGGGAGTGGGATGTGAAGCGGCTGGCCGCGAGTTTCGAGATCGCTGGCCGCGACCGCGGGTTCGCTCCCGCGGAGCGACGCGCAATCGTGCTTGCCATGGCCGAGAATTACCGGACGCGGATGAAGCAGGCCGCCGGGATGCGGAACCTGGATGTCTGGTACGCCCACATCGAGGTTGAGGCGCTTTTCGAACAGCTGCAGTCCGCTGCCACGAAAAAGCAGCAGGCCAAGGCTAGGGCGAACCTTGCCAAGGCCCGAACCAAGGACAGCATGAAGGCCTTCGCCAAGCTCACCCACGAAATCGACGGCGAACGCCGAATCATCGCCGACCCCCCACTGATCGTCCCGATCGAGGATTTGTTGCCGGAGGGGAGAGAACGCGACGAGATCGAAGGGGAGGTCCGCGGCATCCTCAGGTCCTACCGGCGCACCCTGGAGACCGACCGCCGGCACCTGCTGGAGAACTTCAACTACGGCCACATGGCCCGGAAGGTGGTCGGCGTCGGCAGCGTCGGCACCCGCGCCTGGATTCTGCTGATGCTCGGACGGGACGACCAGGACCCGCTGTTCCTGCAGGCGAAAGAAGCCCAGGAATCGGTGCTGGAACGTTTCGTCGGCAAGAGCCGGTACGCCAACAGCGGCCAGCGCGTCGTCGCCGGGCAACGCCTGATGCAGGCCGCCAGCGACATCTTCCTCGGTTGGGACCGGTTGACCGGCCTCGACGGGCAGCCCCGCGACTTCTACATCCGGCAGCTGCGCGACTGGAAGGGCTCGGCAGACGTCGACACCATGGCCGCCTCGGTGATGACGCTGTACGCGCGGATCTGTGCGGCGACCCTCGCCCGCGCCCACGCCCGCTCGGGCGATCGGATTGCCATCGCCTCCTACCTGGGCAACAGCGATGTCTTCGACCAGGCCATCGCCGACTTCTCCAGTGCCTACGCCGACCAGAACGAGCGTGACTACAAAGCGCTGGTCCAAGCCGTGGACTCCGGCCGGGTCGTTGCGCAGACCGGCCTGTAGGGAGAGAATCCTGGCCTCTCGGCGTGTCGTCGTGTCAGCCCCGGAATATTACTTCCACCAGCGCCCCAATCGTCGAGCCGAACCGGCCCGGAAGCGGGGTGAACGCCCGCGAGCCGGAACGACGAGCCACGGGCGTGCGTGCGGAAAGCCCGCGGGATCGAGCTGCGTATCAGCGAAGGTCGCCCCCGGTCGCGGTGACGAATCAGCGGAACCCCGCCTTCGTGACGGGTGCGTGTTCACTGGGTGATTTACCCGCTGCGGGTGATGCGATGCCTAAAGCATAGGGTGCACGATGTCACCACGTACCGGCAATGACGCGGGCGGCGAGGCGTAGTCACAGCCGTCTGCTTCTGACTCAAGTAGGAGAATCTGTATGGACGATGTCGATGATGTCGACGAGCTTGGGCCGGTCGATTGGATCGTGGTCGAGTTCCCGGGCAGCAAGTTCAACGGGCAGATTGCACCCGCACTGCTCGACCTTGTCGAGCGTGATCTGATCCGTGTGCTTGACCTGCTGGTGTTGAAGAAGGATGCCGACGGGTTGCTTGAGGCGTTCGAGCTTTCCGACCTCGATCAGGGAGAGATCGGAGACTTGCGGACGTACGAGGCGGAGCTGGCGATGCTGCTCAGCGAGGAGGATGTGACCTCGCTCGCCGCCGCAATCGAGCCTGGCAGCTCTGCCGGTGTTCTGGTGTGGGAGAATACCTGGGCCGCACCGTTCGCCTCTGCCGTACGCCGGTCGGGCGGTCAGCTGGTCGCCAGCGGCCGCATCCCCATCCAGGCTCTGCTCGCCGCCATCGAAGCTGACGAGAAAGAAGAAGCCGACGAGGCCGCCGAGCAGCTAGCCGCCACAGAAGGAGAGATCTGACATGCCCTTAGCCGCACGACGTATGGGCCGCGCCGGAGTGATCGGGCCCAGACCAGTCGCCCGGACCGCCGCCACCGTCGGAACCGTCGCGGTGGTAGCGCACGGGGTCAACCGGCGTTCAGATCGGCGAGAAGACAGACGTGACGACCGGGGCGACCGGCGAGACGACCGTAGGGACCGGCGCTGAGCCGACCAGCGCACGCGCTGCGCTGGATTGTGATCGAGATCGGGCAGCAGGTTCAACGCGGAGATGGCGCAGGCTCTGGATCATCTGGTCCGCCACTGTCGCCGTGGTGGCCCACTATGTCAACCGCCGCACTGGCGAGAGGACGATAGAGACGACCCGCGCAGACCGCCAACGCGACTGAACTGATCTGGGTCAACGGGCCCACGCGGAGCCGCTGAGCTTTCCACACAACCGATCTGGAGGAACCCATGAGTCCCGACCGACATGCACGCACGATGTTGCCCATCCCTGACCGGCCATCGCCGGGTCTGACGACCTATGACGCGAAGGATCCGGACACCTCGTACCCGCCGATCGAGCCCTTGGTTCCGCCGGAGGGTGCGCCGAATGTTTTGATCATCTTGCTGGATGATGTTGGTTTCGGCGCCGCGAGCACCTTCGGTGGTCCGTGTCGTACGCCGACAGCGGACCGGCTGGCGGCGGGCGGTTTGAGGTACAACCGTTTTCACACGACGGCATTGTGTGCGCCGACGCGGGCCGCATTGCTGTCGGGCCGTAATCACCATTCGGTGGGGATGGGCAGCATTACCGAGACCGCAACGTCGGCTCCAGGCAACAGCTCGTTGCGTCCGAACACAAAGGCGCCGCTGGCGATGACTTTGAAGCTGAACGGGTATTCGACGGCGCAGTTCGGTAAATGCCATGAGGTGCCGGTGTGGCAGTCCTCGCCGATGGGCCCGTTCGACGCGTGGCCCTCGGCTGGTGGCGGTTTCGAGACGTTCTACGGGTTTATCGGTGGGGAGAACAATCAGTGGGATCCGGCGCTGTATGACGGTACGACGCCGGTGGAGCCGCCCGCGACCCCGGAAGAGGGTTACCACCTCACCGAAGATCTGGCTGATCGGGCGGTCTCTTGGATGCGTCAGCAGAAGGCGCTGATGCCGGAGAAGCCGTTCTTTGTGTATTTCGCACCGGGTGCAACGCACGCCCCGCATCACGTACCGAAAGAGTGGGCCGACGAGTATACCGGTGCGTTCGCTGACGGGTGGGATGTGCAGCGGGAGCGTACGTTCAGCCGGCAGAAGGAGCTTGGAGTCATTCCCGCCGACGCTGAACTCACCGCCCGACACGTCGAGATTCCGGCGTGGGATGAGATGCCTGATGAGCTCAAGCCGGTGCTGGCGCGGGAGATGGAGGTGTACGCCGGCTTCTTGGAGCACGTCGATCATCACGTCGGCCGGCTGATCGATACGATCGACGACCTCGGGGTCCTCGACAACACGATCATCTACTACATCATCGGCGACAACGGCGCATCGGCGGAGGGCACGCTGAACGGTGCCTTCAATGAGTTGGCCAATTTCAATGGGATGGCGGCTCTGGAGACCCCGGAGTTCATGTTGAGCAAGGTGGAGGAGTTCGGCTCGCCGAGCTCCTACAACCATTTCGCGGTGGGTTGGGCGTGGGCGATGGATACGCCGTTCCAGTGGACCAAGCAGGTCGCCTCGCATTGGGGTGGCACCCGTAACGGCACGATCGTGCATTGGCCGAACGGGATCGAGGAGCGCGGTGGTCTGCGCGCGCAGTTCAGCCATGTGATCGATGTGGCGCCGACGATCCTGGAGGCTGCAGGCCTACCCGAACCCACCATGGTGAACGGCGTTCAGCAGTCGCCCATGGAGGGCACCAGCATGCTCTACAGCTTCAATGAGGCGGATCAGCCGGAGCGCCACGATCTGCAGTACTTCGAGATGTTCGGCAACCGTGGCATCTACCACAAGGGCTGGAGCGCGGTGACCAAGCAC
>JBKPBV010000018.1:0-7073 GCA_046727055.1 Actinomycetota bacterium
GCCCAGAACTGGCTGAGGGCATTGTTCACCAGATCGAGTACCTTGTCGCGGGTGGCTGCGTCGGCGCTACCCAGTGCGTCTGCGACCAGATCAGCGACGGCAACCAGGAGCTCGGGCTGCACAACCGTGAGCACGAAGCCAGTGATCGAAAAGGCCATCATCAGGACCGGCACTATCGCCAGCACCGAGAAGTATGTGGTCGCCGCTGCAAACTCTGAGCCGAGCCGGCTGATGTAGCGCTCCAGCGCACGAACCATGTGCGCGATCCAGGGCTGTTGCTGAAGCCGCTTGAAGCTTTCCGGTATCGCGACCATCGGTCTCCTTTCTGCACTGTGTGGATGTGCCCTGAGCCTGTCGAAGGGTACAGCCGCGCTTCGACAAGCTCAGCAGGCATCGAGGTCTTGACACCTGCGGCAGCCGCGCCTTGGCTGAGGTAATGAGCCAACTTTTGACAGATTCCGAAGTGTCCCAGGAGCTGCAGGGACTGCCGAACTGGCGCCGCGCCGATGGGGATGAGCCAGCGATTACCGCGAAGTTTGAGCTGACAGACTTTGTCGCAGCCTTGGACTTCGTGAATCGGGTTGGCCATGAGGCGGAGCTCATGAACCACCACCCAGACATCGACATCCGTTGGAACAAGGTGACCCTCGTGCTCTCCACACATTCCGAGCGCGGCCTAACCCACCACGACATCGAGCTGGCACACCGGATCAACGATGTATCCGGTGAGGAAACCTGAGTTACTCGAACGCCTCGGGCGGCGGACAGATGCAGACCAGGTTGCGATCGCCGTAACCGCCGTCAATGCGGCCGATCGGCGACCAGTACTTGTCGAAGCCCTGCGCGTACAGCGGACCAGTGTGCAGCCCGCCTGGGAACGCCGCGACCCGCCTGCTGTAGAGGTGATCCCACTCCTCTGAGGTCACCTGAGCCTGGGTATGTGGCGCATTGACCAGTGGGTTGTCGTCGCGCGACCACTCCCCCGATTCGATCTTGGCAATCTCGGCGCGGATGCTGATCATGGCGTCGCAGAACCGATCAATCTCCTCCAGCGGCTCGGACTCGGTCGGCTCGACCATCAGCGTGCCAGCCACCGGAAAGCTCGTGGTCGGTGCGTGGAAGCCGTAATCGATCAATCGCTTGGCCACATCCTCGACGGTGATCCCGCTGGCCTTGGTGAGCGGACGCAGGTCGAGGATGCACTCGTGCGCGACGCGGTCGTTGCGCCCGGCGTAGAGCACCGCATAATGATCACCGAGACGCGCTGCAACATAGTTTGCAGCAAGTAGAGCGTGTTCTGTCGCGGAGGTCAGCCCGTCGGCACCCATCATCGCGATATAGGCGTAGCTGATCGGCAAGATGCCCGCCGACCCGTACGGCGCTGCGGAGATCGGCCCGATACCGGTCGATGGACCCGCCACGTCGAGCAACGGGTGATTCGGCAGGAAGGGCGCCAGATGCGCCGCTACACCAATTGGCCCGACGCCTGGGCCGCCGCCACCGTGCGGGATGCAGAAGGTCTTGTGGAGGTTCAGATGACTCACGTCAGCGCCGAAGCTACCGAGTCGTGCCAGGCCGAGCAGCGCATTCAGGTTGGCTCCGTCGACATAGACCTGGCCGCCGGCGTCGTGAACCATGTCGCACAGCTCGACGATGCCCTCTTCGAACACCCCATGAGTCGAGGGATACGTCACCATGATCGCCGCCAATTGATCATGATGCTCGGTGATCTTGGTTCGCAGGTCCTCCAGATCGATCGCCCCGTCGGGGGCGGCCCTGACGACCACCACCCTCATACCTGCCATGGCGGCTGAGGCGGCGTTTGTGCCATGTGCCGAGGATGGGATCAGGCAAACCCGACGCTGCTGATCACCCCGCGACTCGTGGTACGCCCGGATAGCGAGAAGTCCGGCCAGTTCGCCCTGGCTCCCTGCGTTCGGCTGGATCGAGACCTTGGCGTAGCCGGTCAGCTCGGCGAGCCAAGACTCGAGCTTCTCGATCAGGGCCAGATACCCTTGAGCGTCCTCTGCGGGCGCAAACGGATGCAGGTTCGCAAAGCCCTGATATGAGATCGGCTCCATCTCGGTCGTCGCGTTCAACTTCATGGTGCACGAGCCAAGCGGAATCATTCCGCGATCAAGCGCGAGGTCCCGATCCGACAGGGCTCGCAGGTAGCGAAGCATCGCGGTTTCGCTGTGGTGGGTGTTGAAGACCGGATGACTGAGATAAGGACTGGTACGCTTCCGGCCGGCCAGGTTGTCGTTGAATGGCCGTGCGTGGCTCTCGGTAACCTCGAAGGCGGCGCGCACCGCGCTCAGGTGAGCGGCGGTGGCGTCCTCCCCCACCGAGACGCCGACATGATCATCGTCGACGAGCCGAAGGTGTATCCCTGCGCGGCGCGCTGCAGCGACTACCGCCGAAGCTCGGCCCGGCACTTCCGCGAGCACGGTGTCGAAGAAAGAGTCGTGGACTACACCGATTCCTCCCGCCGCGAGATCACCGGACAGCTCCGTGGCGCTGACATGGATGGTCTTCGCGATCTCCCGCAGCCCGTTCGGCCCGTGATATACGGCGTACATGCTCGCTGCAACCGCCAACAGCACCTGCGCAGTGCAGATGTTGGAGGTCGCCTTCTCTCGGCGGATGTGTTGCTCTCGAGTCTGCAGCGCCAAGCGGAAGCCTGGAGTGCCATCGCGATCCTTGGAGACTCCGACCAGCCGCCCGGGCAAGGTGCGTTCCAGGCCGGCCCGGACCGAGATGAAACCGGCATGGGGTCCGCCGTAGAACAGTGGTACGCCGAACCGCTGGCTCGACCCGACCGCGACGTCTGCACCCCACTCCCCTGGCGGCGTCGTCAAGGTCAACGCCATGAGGTCGCAGGCCGCGATCACCATGGCACCGCGCGCATGCGCCCTTTCGGCAATGGTCCGCAACTCCTCTGTGCTCCCGAGACGGCCGCTGGCGCCGGGCGTTTGCACGAGAACGGCGAACGGGTCGACCTCCTCGATCGCCTCGGTCAGAGGCTTGCTTGCCAAAACGACCGGGATTCCCAGAGCACCTGCCCTGGTGGTCACCACCCCGACTGTCTGTGGCAAGGTGTCGCCGTCGAGCACAATCGCTTGCCCTCCCTTTGTGCTGCGGCGAACGAGTGTCATCGCCTCCGCGGCGGCAGTCGCCTCGTCGAGCAGACTCGCTCCCGCTACCGGCAGCGCCGTGAGATCGGAGATCACCGTCTGAAAGTTCAGCAGGGCCTCGAGCCGGCCTTGGCTGATTTCTGGCTGGTACGGCGTGTAGGCGGTGTACCAGGCGGGTGATTCGAGCACATTCCGACGGATGACTGAAGGGGTGACGGTGCCGTGGTATCCGAGGCCGATCATCGACGTCAGCGGTCGGTTACGACTGGCGAGCTCGCGCAGCACTGCCAATGTCTCCGACTCCGACAGCGCAGGCGGCAAGTCGAGCGGCTCGGTGCTGCGGATCGATCGCGGGAGGGACTGATCAACCAGCTGCTGGATATCCGTCAGCCCGAGCGTGGCCAGCATCTTCTCGCGATCGTCGGCTTGAGGCCCGATGTGACGCGTGCTGAATCGCTGAGACGGGAGCGGGCTCATCTTGGTTTCTGGAAGTGTCGCGGTCATTGATCTTCTTTCGCGCGTGTGCAGGTCGGTGCCCTCGCGTCCGCGAGCAGCACTCCCCCTCTGTCACCCACGGCTCCAGAGTTGCCATAAGCGGGCGCGGTCTTGATGCCTGAGAGGTTCCGGGGATGTTGCCCCTTCGGCGTCACCGACCTCGCTCTGAGGTGGTGAACTCTCCCGTGCCGCCGTTCCAGCGCGCCCAGACTACCCCCAGGGAGCCGACGATTTGTCGTTAAACCTCAACGAGGGTGATCAGGCCTTCAAGACCCCGAAAGTCATCGGCATTGCGCGTCACCAGCGGAAGCGCTTCGGCGAGAGCGGTCGCAGCGATCAGGAGGTGCGCATATCGACGCCTCGACTGTCGGCCCTGCTCAACCACGGCGGCATACACCCGGCCATACGCCCGCGCGGCTTCGATGTCGAATGGCATCGGGTCGAAGGTGGCCTCAGTTCGCTGCAATCGATCTTGCCGCCGGGCACGCTCAGATTCATCGGTGGCAGCCGAAGGGCCGGCAGAAAGCTCGGCCAGCGTAACGGTGCAGATTGCCACTTCCTGCGGAAGCTGATCGGCATCCAGCCGATCTAGATCCACGATCACCGATGTGTCGAGCAGTCCTCGAGCCAGGCGATCAGGCACGGCCGGGAATCGCTTGATCCGTGAGCTCGTCGAGATCGCACCTGGGTGCCGCGGCATCCACGCGGGGTGCATCGCGGAAGACGTCAGCGACCTGGCCGGCACAAAGCGATGACGCCGCAGTGGCCGCAACTCACCAACTGGGGTTCCGTTGCGAGTGATCACGAAAGAGTTGCCTTCATCCAGCGCGCGCATAATCGACCGCTGTCATTGCGGAGTTCGCGCTGGGAAATCTGCCCGCTCACACCAGGCGCTGTAGCACGATGTGCCACAGCTCTGGTTACGAACTCAACAGCTCAAGGGGTGGCACGAGCCCGGCGGCGTTGAGAAAGCTCGTCGTGAGACTGACTTGGTTGGCTCGCCTCGGCGCGTTCGGCAGGTAACTCAGAAAGTGTTCCTTCTATGTCGCGCCAGACGCCGCCAAGAGCAATGCCAAAGACTCCCTGGCCGCCACGCAGCAGGTCGATCACCTCGTCGTCGGAGGTGCACTCGAAGACCGACACCCCATCGCTCATCAGTGTGACTTGAGTCAGGTCCTGCACACCGCGTGCCCGCAAATGCTCAATCGCGGTACGAATCTGCTGCAGGGAAATCCCGGCATCGATCAGCCGCTTGATTACCTTCAAGATCAGGATGTCGCGGAAGCTGTACAAGCGCTGGGAACCGGATCCAGTTGCACTCCGTACCTCCGGCACGACCAGTCCAGTACGCGCCCAGTAGTCCAACTGCCGGTACGTAATGCCCGCAGCGCTGCAGGCAACGGGGCCTCGGAAGCCCAGGTCGCTCGGCAGCGGGGAGAAGTCGCCGTCGAACAGTAGCCCCTGCGCCTCAGCCGCCGCGGTATCTGACGGGTCGGCCGGCCTTGCTGATGCCTCGGTGCTACTCACGAGTGCCTCCGATTTCACAATCGAACTGCTGCGATGGGAAGAGGGAACTCCGTTGAGTTCCCTGCGCGTAATTCCACGGTCGACATTACATTCTGAACGCTACGACGAGCGCACTACCGGGTCAAACGACCACGCCTTGAAGACCGGGACTTTGGAGACTAGGACTTTGGCTCCTCGCCGGTCACGAAGTCGTCGGGATTGACCTGATCGAGAAACTCCCGGAACTTTTCCACCTCGTCATCTTCTGCTTCCGGGATCTCGATGCCGGCCTCATCGAGCACGTCCTCGGCGCAGTAGATGTCTGAGCCGACTCGGAGCGCGAGGGCGATTGCGTCCGACGGCCGGGCACTTACCTCGATTCCGTCAACCAGGAGCACCGCGTAAAAGGTGCCACCTTCGAGTTCGGTGATGTGCACCTCCGTCAGCCGGTGGCCCAAGGTCGTGAGTGTGTCGACCATCAGATCGTGCGTCAACGGCCTCGGTGGCACGATGCCCTCTTGCGCATTGGCGATTGCAGCCGCCTCAGCGGCTCCGATCCAGATGGGTAGGTAGCGAGTCCCCCCCACCTCGCGCAACAACACCATCGGAGCATTCGACGGCATCTCGACCCGGACACCCACCACATCGAGCTCGCGCATGCGACAACACTACTTCGCGAGCAGTCAGCTACAAGATCACCCCAGGTCCGCGGAGTCGCGCGTCGCGGACATGGCAGCGAATTGCTGCTCCCGCGAAGCAGCCAAACGTTGCCGTGATCGCGAGCGTCGGCATTGCGCGAGCGATCACCCAGAGATAGTGCGCTCCATGGCGGTGCGCACCAGCGCCGCATGGAAGCTGATCACCAGCTGGGTGACGTCGCCGGGAACATCCCGGTTGCCCCCGACGCGCCGCACGTACGGTGCGATTGCCTGCTCCACTAATCCGACTTCTCGCTCGGCCGACAACTTGAATGCCCGTAGGTGTCTCCCGTCGATCCCGTACTCGGCCAGCCGCCGCGCGGCAATGGCGAGGGTGAGGGCGTCCCTGCCATAGTGTGCGGTTCCACGCCGGGTGCCCACGATCTGGTTTCGCTCCAGTTCGCTGAGTGCACTCTCGGTCAGGCCGCTTGCCTCCAGGAGTTCCTGGCGGGTAAGTCTGAGTGGCTGTCTCGCGGTGGCTGCGGCGGGACTTGAATTTTGTCCACTGCTCAATGAGCCGCCCGTCAACGGCGCGCCCGGGCCGCTCAAACTGAGCGGGATCTGGCCTCGGTCGATCTGCTCCAGATGCTCCCGGATCACCTTCAAGGGTAGGTAATGCTCGCGCTGCACAGCCAACACATAGCGCAGCCGCTCCACGTCACTTTCGGTGTATCGGCGATAGCCGGAAGCGGCCCGTTGCGGAGTGATCAGTCCCTCGGCCTCAAGGAATCTGATCTTGGAAATCGAGATCTCTGGGAATTCGGTACGCAAGATGGCCATGACCTGGCCAATGCTCCGGGGCGGCATGGCGGGTGGGCTAGTCGTTAGCCCGATTGCTCCCGAAATAGACCAAGCGGAACTTCCCGATCTGTACCTCGTCACCATTCCTGAGCTGGCACTCGTCGACAAGGTCCCGATTGACGTACGTGCCGTTCAAACTGCCCACGTCCTTGACCACAGTTCCCTCCGGCGTACGGGTGAAGACGGCGTGACGGCGGGATACGGAGATGTCATCGAGGAAGATGTCGGAATCCTGATGCCGTCCGACGGTCACCAGATCGGTGTCCAGTAGAAACCGGCTGCCAGCGTTCGCGCCGCGCTGGACGATCAGCAACGCTGAGCCGTACGGCAACGCATTGACGGCGGCCTCATCCTCAGCCGTCAGCGACTCTGTGTCACGCTCCTCAACCATCGCGGGCATCGCCTTGGTCGTGTCGCCGGTCGGCACCTTCTCGGGGGT
>JBKPBV010000019.1:0-23366 GCA_046727055.1 Actinomycetota bacterium
GTACTCCTCCCCTGCGGCCTGCAGTGGCGTCATCACCAGCACAATGACCAGTAGCGCAACCCACTGATCTGGGCGCGGTGACGTGAAGGGTTCGACCAGCACGCCCAACGCGGTATAAAGCGCCCACAGCGGCAGGATGACCGCGATGCAACGCAGCAGCCACTTCCATCGGATGCCGCCTGCGACAGATGACAGAAACCGCGGTCGGATGCCGTGCACGATCCAAATCGACAGGCCGCTGGCCGGGATCAGCACGATGAGGGTGAGATTCAGGTAGATGAAGCCAACCGGACCCATGTTGGCGATGTCGGTGGTAGCTCGTGTCGCGGACGTGTTGAGGTCGGGTGCACCGGTGACCAAGCCGGCAATGAGCACTGGCACGATCGCGAGCCCCATCATCAGCACTGCCAGCGGGATTACCAGCACCAAGCAGAGCAGCGGCTTCCACCAGCGATACTTCGGGCCACGCAGCATCTGCTGGTACTGCCGAGGGCTGTCAGGCATTGCACTGACGGGTCTAGGTGGCGCGAAGGCCGGCGGCGGCGGATACGCGGCCGGGGGTGGTGGGTAGCCCGCCAATGCCGGGTCGGGCTGGTACACATCGGGCGGGAGCTGGTCGAATCCGCGTTTGAATCCGTCGCCGGAAGGATTACTGGTCATCGCAATCCAGTGTGCCTTGCGGGCGGGATCGGGTAGGCAACCGCGACCGGCGTCCCTCATTTAGCTAGTTTGTCAACCTTTGTCTCGGATTGCTTCATCGGGACCTCGACAGTCTCCTCGGGCGCCCCGGCCTTCAGCTCCTTGGGCCCCGGCTCCACGGCACCCGGCTCGATGGCGACAGGCTGGCCCGGCGCGCTGGCGATAGCAACCTCGCGACGAGTGCTGATGGTCACCATGGTGACAATAATCACCACCGCGATTCCCGCGATCACGTAGCGCAGCGGATTCGGCGTGGTGCTCAGCGGAGACATGGCAACCACAGCCGGCGCGATCAGCAACGACACCAGGTTCATCACCTTGATGAGCGGGTTGATCGCGGGGCCCGCGGTGTCTTTGAACGGGTCACCCACTGTGTCGCCGATGACCGTGGCCGCATGCGCGACAGAACCTTTGCCGCCGTGGTGGCCGTCTTCGACCAGCTTCTTGGCGTTGTCCCAGGCGCCGCCGGAGTTGGCCAGGAAGACCGCCATCAAGGTGCCGGCGGTAATGGCGCCGGCGAGGTATCCCGCCAGCGCGGAGGCGCCGAGACCGAACCCAACGGCTACCGGGGCGCATATTGCCAGGAGTCCCGGCGTTGCCAGCTCCCGCAATGAGTCCTTGGTGCAGATGTCGACAACCTTGCCGTATTCAGGCTTGCCGGTGCCGTCCATGATCCCGGGGATCTCCCGGAACTGGCGGCGTACCTCGAAGACCACCGCACCGGCGGCGCGACCGACCGCGCTTATCGCGAGGCCCGAGAACAAGAAGACAACGGCGGCGCCGAGCAGCAGGCCCACCAGCGTTTGCGGCGCGAAGACCACCGCCTGGTCGACGAACCTGCCGTAGCTCTCGGCCAAAACGCTGCGAATGGAATCGGTGTAGGAGCCGAAGAGAGCGGTCGCGGCCAGCACAGCGGTGGCAATCGCGATCCCCTTGGTAATGGCCTTGGTGGTGTTGCCGACCGCATCCAGCTCGGTGAGCGCTTGTGCGCCCGCGCCGTGCACGTCGCCGGACATCTCGGCAATGCCTTGGGCGTTGTCGGAGACCGGGCCGAACGTATCCATTGCGACAATCACGCCAACGGTGGTGAGCAGCCCGCAGCCGGCAAGCGCGATAGCAAACAGGCCGACGACCCCTGAGCCGCCGATCAGGAACGCGCCGTACACGGCTGCGCCGATGACGACTGCGGTATAAACCGCGGACTCCAGTCCAACCGAGATGCCGGAGAGCACGACCGTCGCAGGGCCTGTTAGCGAGGTTTTGCCGACATTGTTAACCGGGCGATCCTCGGTGCCGGTGTAATAACCGGTCAGGCTGAGGATGAAAACGGCGAGCACGATGCCTATGGCGACAGCGACGATCGCGACGATCCGCGGATCATCGATCGGTCCAGGCTCCACGCCAGGCACGTTGAGGGCGGCGAAGGAGGAGGGCAGGTATGCGAAGGCAGCAATCGCGACGAGCACCGCTGAGATGGCTGCAGATATATAAAAGGAGCGGTTGATGGTCTTGAGGCCGTTCTCGCCTGGTCGTGGGCGTGTCAGGAATACGCCGATGATGGCTGTGATGACGCCGACTGCCGGCACGATCAGCGGGAAGACCAGGCCTGACTCGCCAAAGGCGGCCCTGCCGAGAATGAGCGCAGCGACCAGGGTGACGGCATAAGATTCGAACAGGTCGGCCGCCATGCCCGCGCAATCCCCCACGTTGTCACCGACGTTGTCGGCAATTGTCGCGGCGTTACGCGGGTCGTCCTCGGGGATGTTTTGCTCGACCTTGCCTACCAGGTCCGCACCCACATCGGCCGCCTTGGTGAAGATCCCGCCGCCGACACGCATGAACATGGCGAGCATCGCTGCGCCGAAGCCGAAGCCCTCGAGGATGGTCGGAGCGTCACCGCGGAAGATGAAAACCACCAAAGACGCGCCGAGCAGGCCGAGCCCTACGGTCGCCATGCCGACGTGGGCTCCGGTGCGGAACGCGATCTTCATCGCTGGATCGCGACCCTCACTGCGAGCGGCTGAGGCTACGCGTACGTTGGCTCGGACGGCCAGCCACATTCCCATGTAACCGATCAGCGCAGAAAAGACCGCTCCGGCTAGAAAGGCGACGGAGCGGCTAATACGCAATGTCAGGCTGCTGAACTCAGCGCTGGCGTGCACTGGAAGCAGCAGCAGGAGGAAGAAGGCGGCAACCGCGAACACACTCAGGGTGCGGAACTGGCGCCCGAGGTAGGCACTGGCACCCTCCTGCACAGCGCGAGCAATGGTCTGCATGTTTGGGGTGCCCTCATTGGCCGCAAGCACCTCACGACGGAAGATCATGGCCATCACAACGGCAATCAAGGCGATTACGCCGACCGCTGCGACGAATGTCAGATTGACTCCCGACAAGCTAATAGAAGTCACTTCCATGGGAACTGGAAGTAGGGACATACATCGTCCTCCTGAGACTTTCGGCACTCGCGGCTACTGCCCTTAGCCGCTCGCGAAGTCTAACCACAAGTGGCACTGGTTTCGTTGTCGAGGCGTGCATGCGGACATCGCAATGGGCCCTACAACCAGGCCCGATCTCTCGGATCCACCTGCTCTGCTGGGCCCGCGAGCGACGATTGAGAAGACGCCCCGTCGCGTCGGTGCCTCTGAGGGTACCTCAGGGGAATAATGACGTTATGGTCGTGCTCGCTGTAATACTGCTCGTTTTGGTGGCGGTACTCGTTGTCGCGATTGTCGTCAGCAACCCCGAGATCTACGACTTGTCCATCTTCGGTGCTGTCATCCCGGTGAATAGCGCGGGCGTCTTTTTCACCGGTGCCGTGGCCATGGCGGTCACTATCTTGGCGCTGCTGCTGCTACGTACGGGTATCAGGCGGGCTCAGGCACGGCGCAAGCAGCTGAAGGAGCTGGAAGGCTCAGATGCTGGTGCCGCGGGAACCGAGGCCACACCGGCGGAAACCTCCACAACCACAACCACGACCAAGACCACGAGCACCACAGTGACAAGCAAGCCAGTGGAACCGGAGGTCGCCGAGAAGAAGTCGCCCTTGGATCAAGAGGCCAAGTCCGGTGAGTCCTCAACGACGGCAGCCGAGCGGCAGGCGATGCTCGATGAGGCGGATGAGCTGACACGGGACGAACCCCAGAAGTAAGACTCAAGGCACCGGACCCGCATGAGCCTCCGCGGCAACCGTGCTTGGCAGCTGGGGAATCCGAGTACGCGCGATGACTGAGACCCGCACGGAAACCACGAAGTCGATCACATCGCCCACCAGGTCACAACGATCCACTCGCGCACCGTTCTGGCGCGCGGTCTTCGCGGCCTGCGCACATGGTTCGCGACCTTGCTGATAGGCCGCTGCCCCACTCAACGCGCTTAGGTCGGCCGCCGCACGGGCGCGGTGATAGCCGACGGCGTAGCCCCCGATGACCAACGCGGCACTGCTGAACACGACGACGACACCAATGACGCCGATCATCAGGACGGATGCGCTCCCGATCTCCGAGCGCACCGTCTTTAGGATGTTCATCAGCTCTCTCACCCGGCCGCCGGCTCTGGTATGACCTGAGCGCGCGCCTCGAGTGGCACCGCCACCAGCCAGCGACCCAGCGGTCGAGCCTTCACTTTCACTGTCACCGTGACCAGACTGGGGCCCTTGTCGATCGCGATCATGGCGCCGGGTGGCGCCCCAGCCTTGGCCTTGACCACCGCGGTGTCGTCACCGCGAGCCGCTTGCCTGGCAACAGCCGCCGCCACATCCACACAGCGGACCTGAGTGACAACCAGATAGATCCCCCAGCACATCATCGTCAGCACCGCGCACGCGGCCAGGGTCGTGACGGCCAGTTCGGCCGTCACCATGCCCCGTCCATTCCGCGCTTTGATCATCCGCAAGATCACGACTCGCACACGCCTCGGCTTGCTGCTTCCTCACTTGATGAAGTCGGAGAATGATCTGATCACCATCAAGATGAAGTCGAGCAACGCGTCGTGGATCGGTCCGCTGGTTACGATCCCCAGCAGCACGCCAGCGATTGCAACAGCCGCGATGATGCCGACGGCCCACTCTGCGCTGACCATGCCACGCTGGTTACGGCGGCGCGGCGCAACCTCAACGACCGCGTCTGGCTCCGCCACTGAAATGTCCTGAGTCATGGTTCCCCCTCGGGTCTCGCGCACCATTACCTTGGTGCGGCATCGGTTCGGATGCGTCTGAAGTCTCTTGACGAATGGCCGAATCGTGCGGCCCGACGACGATCTGTTGACAGCACTTTGAGCGCCTGCCGGGCTGTGGATATCTGGCGCGGCCCCTGACGCTCAAGCGAACGCGCTGAAGACGGCGGACACGACAGCCGGCACGATCCCGAGCAGCATGAAGGAAGGGATGAAGCACATCATCATCGGCACCACGCTGCGTACGCCAACACTCCGCGCCCGCACCTGCAGCGCGCCGCGCCGTGCCTCGCGAGCCGCAGCGGCGTGATGCCGCAGGCTGTCCACCATCGAGGTTCCAGACTCCACGGAACGTGCCAGGTCCGCGGCCGCGAGTGCCAGCTGTGGATGATCATGGAGCGTCCGCCAGGCCGCCGCGTCACCCACACCCAGCTCCAGTAGCCTCACCACTTGACCAAGATCATCAGCGACGGGACCGCCGAAGGCCTGTACGACCGCGGCGCACGCTGTCCGCGCTGGCAGTCCGGCAGCGAGGCAGGCGGCCATCAGCTCTAGTGCCTGCGGCACCTCCATGATCAACTGCTGCCGCCGACGTCGCGCTGAGCGAGGCTCGAGCCAACCGAGCGCTAGCACTCCGATCAATGTCATGCCTGGCATGGCTAACCAGATCAAGGGTCCCGGCAAGCCATCCGTCCGGACTCCCACCATGCCAAGTCCGAGGGCACAGCTCATGCTCAACACCACCCGGTGGAGCAGCGGCGGCGCGTCCGGCCGCCCCCGGATGGGAGGGACCAGCCGTGCCGCCACCACGGCGACACGCGATGTGCCCTGCGTCATCCGGCGAAGCTGACCTGCGGGATGCCGCATGGCCAGGAACACCGCCAATCCGGCGAATCCGGCGCACAGCAGCGTGGTCACGGGTTATTCCTCCGCTGACGCGTGTCGTGCCAGTGCCTCGATCCACAGCACTCCGGCACATGCAAGTAGCACTCCAATCAGCAGGCAGGCCCAGCCGGCCGGTCCGGCCAACAGCCAGTGCGCCGGATCACCGCCCAGCAGATATCCAATTCCGATGCCACACCCGGGCAAGACCGCCATCACCTTCCCGGTCGCACGGGCGGCTGCAAGCTCACTATTCACGACCCGGGTGAGCGCTTGGTCGCCCGCCAAGCTGGCCGCCACTTGGTCGAGCGTCGAAGACATCGGCGCACCGGTCTCAGTGGAGACCTGCCAAGCCCGCGCCAACTCGAGAAGGCCTGAGTGCCCCGGCCGGCGAGCCTGCCGCCGCCAAACCTGCACAATGTCGCCGCCGAGTGTGCGCGCATGATGACCCTCGCGAAGCACGGCACAGTCTGCTGCCGCGATGGCGAGTGCAGCGGATGGCACCTGTCCCACCCGAAGGTAGGAGGCCAGCACCGCACAGGCATGCGCTACGGCGGCACGCGCCCCGAGAGCCGATCTTCGTCGCCGGTATTGCATGGTCAGCCGAACGGCCGTGACTCCGACCACCATGACCGCGCAGGCGATTACGGCGCCTCGCGCCTGTGCAACATAGCGTGCTGCAGCGATCAAGGCCAGCAAAATGATCATGATTGCAACGTAGGGCCAGGAGCGCCGCCACCACCCGCGCTGTCCGGCGCGGACCACGGCGTCCACCGCCTCGCCGGTCGGCGTAACCGGAGCGAG
This sequence comes from Actinomycetota bacterium, assembly GCA_046727055.1. Lineage (GTDB taxonomy): Bacteria > Actinomycetota > Actinomycetes > Propionibacteriales > Propionibacteriaceae > Microlunatus. The sequence continues at coordinate 6,556 of JBKPBV010000019.1, forward strand.
CCGGCTCCTGAGCCTTCGCGCCGCTGGTCGAGGCACCGCAAACCATGCGGCAAGCGCCGCGAGCCCGAGGCACATCACGATCATGATCAACGTCGCAACATCCGATCCAGCTCGCGACTGCCGGGACCGAGCACCGTCCGGCCGTCTCGGTGGAATTCGACGGCGCATTCGCTGTGGACCAGGCCGCTAGTCTGATCGCGGACGAAGATCGAAATCTCAGCCACCCGACGCACCCCGGCGTTATCGCGAGTCACGTGTATCACGGCATTCAGCGCCGATGCCAGTTGGGCGTGTAATGCTGCTCGTGGCAGGCCACCCAACGAGGCCAGCGCTTCCAGTCGGGCCGGGATATCAGCCGTGGAGTTCGCGTGCACAGTGCCACAACCACCCTCGTGCCCGGTGTTCATCGCGGTCAGCAGGTCACATATCTCGGCGCCGCGTACCTCTCCGACCACGAGCCGGTCTGGACGCATGCGCAGGGAATGACGGACCAGATCGGTCAGGCTGATCGCGCCGGCGAGCTCGGTGTTCGCGGGCCGGCCCTCGATTCGTACAACGTGCGGATGATTCGGAGTGAGCTCCCGAGAATCCTCGACAATGACGACCCGCTCGTGGGCCGGTACCAAAGCCAGGAGTGCGGCGAGCAGTGTCGTTTTGCCTGACCCTGTTCCACCGCTGACGAGAAACGCCAGTTTCGCCTCGATCATGCGCGACAGCAGCTGCACCGCTCCTGGGCTCAGCGAGCCCGAAGCGACGCAGTCTTCCAGGGAAAAGCTCCGCCGCGCTGGCACGCGCAGCGAAATGCAGGTCCCGGGTGATGCCAGGCAGCCGAGCACGGCGTGCACCCGGGTGCCATCAGCCAGCCTGGCGTCAACGAAGGGGACCGCGTCGTCAAGCCGCCTGCCTACGGAGGCGGCGAGGCGTTGGGCGAGGCGGCGTACGGCGCTCTCGTCTGGGAATCGGACGTCGGTCAGTTCCAGGCCGGCGCCGCGATCGACGAAGACCTGATCTGGACCGTTGACCAATACATCAGTCACTCCCCGCTCGCGTAGCAGCGACTCCAGCGGACCGGCACCGACACTGTGTCGCCGCAACGACCCCACCGCGTCGAGCACAGCTGAGTCGCTCACGGCGAGACCTTCAGCTCGCATGGCAGCAGCCACATCGACCGGCGTGTAGTCGCGGCCGAGCGCAACCAGGCGATCACGTACCAGGTCCAACGTCGTGTCCGCAACCTCAACTGCGCCGACGGCAATCATGCGCTCACCAGGGCCTTCTCGTGGGCCGTTCGCATTTCTGGGAGGGCGCCGATGACTTGACGGCAGAGCCGGGCAAGCGAGCTGCGCCCAGATCGTGCCGGAGGATCCCCTCGCTCTGCTGCCAAGACCAGGGACGGGTCATCCTCAAACGACCCGAGCAAGGGCAAGCCGACCCCGGTAGCCACCAGCTTCGGCTCGAGCAGCCGAGATGGGCCTTGTCTGACGACGAGTCCAAGGTGATCGCATTCGCCTTCCAGCTCGCGCGCGACCTCCCGTCCGGCGGCAACCCCACGGACATCGTCCCGCACCACTAGCACCACTAGCCCGGATCGCCGCAGCGCCTCCCAGGTATGGAGACCGAGAGCTCGAGAGAGATCGACCACCGTGATCTCGTGGTTTCGCATCGCTGAAAGCAGTACTGCCTTGAGCTGCTCAACATGTGGCTGCCAGCCCGGCGGCGACTCGCCGCGCGCCATGGACAGCAGATCAACGCCGTCAATCGACGGCAGTTGCCCGGTCAGGTCGCCTAGGTGCCCGCGCGCATTAACGAGCCTAGGCCACCGCCAACCCGGGGTCCGTTCCGCCCCGAGCAACAGGTCAAGACCTCCTGAGCGCGGATCGGCGTCGATCAGCATCGTTCGCTTTGTGCGAGCCGCGACAAACGCTAGGCCCGCGGCCAGTGTCGAGGCACCGACGCCGCCGGCACCACCGGCGACGCAGATGAGGCGGCCTGTCCCGCCGCCCGTTCCGCCTATCTCGGCGATGGCGTCGGACAGCCAACTGGCGCTCGTCGGCAGCGGTACCACCGCTGCACCAAGCTTCATTGACACCTCGTGTGCTTGTGCTGCGTCCCGCTCCTCGGAGACCAGACAGACCTCGGCGCGCCGGGGCAAGCCCAGAGCGAGAACGCGAGCCGCCTCAGCGAGGTCCAGCACGACCATCGCTGTTGAAGACCAGTGTCGTCGTAGCAGAGTCGCGTCGCCGAGGACCAGTGGCTCAACTCCGACGACGGCCGTAATCGAGAGCACCTGGTCGAGCAGCTCGGAGTCGGCAATTGCCACCACCATGGTGGTCTGGCCGAGCGTGCGCGGGTTCATGTCGGCAGTGTGTTGATGTCACGCCCATACGTGCCGCTCCAGCGAAATCTGTGGATGACGCTTCGAGCGACCTCCAAGCTGTGGACAAGCGAATTTGATCTTGATGCGGAACAACCGGTTTACATTGTCAAGACAAGTTCAACCCGTACCAGATGCACAGCCTTCTCCCAGCTTGAGACCTTTCCAATGTGTGCCGATAGGGGTAGAAAGGACACCAAGGAAACCCGATTCGTCGAGATGGAGTGCGCTTCTAGGAGCCTTTCCTGGTGACGGATAGACACCGCTCAGGCGTCACGTCACGCGTAGTCTTGATCGACGAATCGGAAACCTCGCACGGCATACAAGCACCCACGCGGCGATCACCCATCCGAGACGGGAAGTTGCGATCCAGGCTTGACCTGGGCCAACATGTTGAAAAGATGCACGCTTGGTCACTTGTTAATGGTGTGCAAGGCACGGCGCCCGCCTAGGTGGGCGCCGCGTCAGTTTCGACGCCCGCCTAGGGTGGGCGCCACCTTCATGTGCTTGACGGCCGGTCAGCGCCAGCCACCGGCGAAAGCTCGGCTCCGTGAGCCACGGCCATCGCACAACGCAGCACCCAATCCGTGACCCCGGCGACGCTGCCGTCCGCGTACGCCTGAAGCGCGCTCGAATAAGTCGCGCCACCCACGGCGTGGCCAGCCTCCACGACGATCACCCCGTACGGATCCAGGCCGGCGGCGATTAGCACCAGATGTTCGGCAGCCCGGGCAATCAATCCGCTGGCTTCGGCAAACGGCGCCACAACGGCGATCTCCGCGTGTGCGACGGCCCCTGCAACGATCGCCGGCGCTGATGTTTGGCGGGTCAGCAAGTCGCCAAGGCTGTTCATGCGGGCTGCGATCCCCGGCTCGGATCTGATCTTGCCGAGCTCGCCGTCCGGCACCACCCCGCGAGCCACCACGGCATGTGCCCGCGCGAGTGCCTGCGCAGGCGCGACCCTGATCAGAGCGGCCAGTGGGGCCAGCTCAGCGGAAAGCCGGAGGGCACCAACGCGCCATCGTTGAGGGTCGTCCGTCAGGGCTGCGTTAGCCCCAGCACCGGCCAGAAGTGCCTGGCTGACCTCCTCGTCGGTCACATTTCGCAGCCCGCGACCCCGCAGCATCGCGTCGACAGCATTCGTCGCTGCTGCGACAGCCGACGCCACGCCCTCGAATCGCGCAAGATCAGCCAGCGGGTCGAGCACCACTAAAGTTTCCACCATGGCCACGGCGCGGACCCCCTACCCGGATGCTGCTGTCGCCTGGATGGTCGGCCCAGAACCCATGCGGGTCCTCAACCTCGGGGCGGGTGGCGGTGGATTCGCCGCAATGATGTGCGATCGGGGTCATGAGGTGTTCTGCATCGATCGGACAGTCGAAGTCGTCGCGGGTCTCCCCGCCCGGCTGGGCACCCGGCTCCATGTCGTCGGCCAAGTTGAATCGCTGCCTTTCCTCTCTTGCCATTTCGATGTCGTCACTGCCGCCCAGACGCTGCACGGCTTTGCGCCGGGGCTCGCGCTCAGCGAGATCGCCCGGGTCCTCAAGCCAGGCGGCAATCTTGCGATCGCGTACAACACTCGGGACGACACCGTCCCCTGGGTACGCCGCCTGATCACCCTGATGCGCGGGGCGGATCCGGAATCCATGCGTGGCGACTACGGGGAAGACAGTGTCAAGACGGTTGCCGAAAGCCCGTACTTCGGTCTGCTAGAACGTCGCAACTTCCGCAACTGGATGCCAATTACCCGAGGGGGACTCATCGACATGGTCGAGCGGAGGCCCGCGGTGGCGCAGCTGAACCCCGGGGCACGCGAGCGGCTGGTGCGTGAGGTTGGCGCACTCTACGACACCTCCGCCCGGGCACCCGAGCCGCTCATGCTGCCGTTCCAGACCTCCTGCTGGCGGGTTGAGGTTGATCATTCCAAGCTTGTGATCACCGAGGACCTCGAGGACGTGCTGCGGATCAAGCTCTGAGCTCAAGCGTGCCTACTGGATGGCCCGAAACCCACGCTCCCCCATGGAGGAAACGCACGTATACGTTCGCTGCTGACGCTCTACACGCGTTGCAACGTGTGCATCGTGAGAGAAACGCACGTGTACATGCGTTTCCGACGGAGGTGAGACGGGGCCTCCGACCTGAGGCGGGCGAAGCCCCCGCGGAGCCTCCGACGGAGGTGAGGCGGGGCCTCCGACGGAGGTGAAGCGGGGCCTCCGACGGAGGTGAGGCGCAGACGGTGGCGCGAGGTTCCAGGAGTCGACCTAGAACAGCGTCGGTAGGCTGAGGCCGATGGGCCGACCACACGCCAGCGGCGGACGCCAGGCCAGCCCCGATCATCGATGCTCGTGAGGAGACGAAGTCGTGACTAATGAGGCCCTGTCCAACCTGCTCCACGAGGACCGGCGCTTTCCGCCACCCGCTGATCTTGCGGCGAGTGCCAACGTCACGGCCGAGACCTACGCCGAGGCAGCGGCCAACTTCGAGGGTTTCTGGGCCAAGCAGGCCAAGCGGCTGAGCTGGCAGACTGAGCCGACCCAAGTCCTCGACTGGAGTAACGCGCCATTCGCCAGGTGGTTCGCTGACGGCACCCTGAATGCCGCGTACAACTGCCTTGACCGCCACATCGAGGCAGGCAACGGGGACCGCGTCGCCTTCTACTTCGAGGGCGAGCCGGGAGACACCCGCGAACTGACCTACGCCCAGCTGTCCCGCGAGGTCAACCAAGCAGCAAACGCGCTCCTCGAGCTCGGCGTGAAGACCGGCGACCGAGTCGCGATCTACCTGCCGATGATCCCCGAAGCAATCGTCGCGATGCTGGCCTGCGCCAGGATCGGCGCACCACACACTGTGGTTTTCGGCGGCTTCTCCTCAGATGCGCTTTACACACGGGTCATCGACTGCGGCGTCAAGTTGGTGATCACCGCTGATGGAGGCTTCCGACGCGGCAAAGCATCACCATTGAAGCCAGCGGTCGACGAGGCGTTGGAGTACGGCTGTGACGTAACCAACGTGCTGGTAGTCCGGCGGACCGGGCAGGACGTCCCAATGACAGAGGGACGCGATTTGTGGTGGCACGAGTTTGTCGGCAGTCAGTCCGATGAGCACGAATGCGAATACTTCCCCGCCGAGCACCCGCTTTACGTCATGTACACCTCAGGCAGCACGGGTAAGCCAAAGGGCATTTTGCACACCACGGGCGGCTACTTGGTCGGTGTTGCCTATACGCATTGGGCAACCTTCGACCTGAAGCCGGAGACTGACATTTTCTGGACCGCTGCGGACATCGGCTGGGTAACGGGGCATTCGTATCTGGTGTACGGGCCGCTGGTAAACGGGGCTACGTCGGTGATGTATGAAGGCACCCCTGACACCCCGCACAAAGGGCGCTGGTGGGAGATCATCGAGAAGTACCGGGTGACGACGCTGTATTGCGCACCGACGGCGATCCGAACCTTCATGAAGTGGGGCGCGGACATTCCTGAGGCCTTCGACCTGTCATCACTGCGCATCCTCGGGACCGTGGGCGAGCCGATCAATCCGGAGGCTTACGTCTGGTACCGGCACTACATCGGCGGTGATCGTACGCCGGTGGTCGACACCTGGTGGCAAACCGAGACTGGCATGCAGATGATCTCTCCGCTGCCGGGGGTCACGGCGGGCAAACCGGGCGCGGCGATGCGGGCCATTCCGGGGGTTGAGGTTGAGGTGGTCAACGATGAGGGTAAGCCCGTGCCCAATGGATCGGGTGGTTATCTGGTGATCGCGAAGCCTTGGCCGGCGATGCTGCGCACCATCTGGGGCGATGATCAGCGCTACATCGACAACTACTGGTCACGTTTCCCGGGGAGGTACTTCGCCGGCGACGGTGCGAAGAAGGACGAAGACGGCGACATCTGGCTGCTGGGTCGCGTCGATGACGTGATGAACGTCTCGGGGCACCGGATGTCGACAACTGAGATCGAATCGGCGCTGGTGTCGCACCCCAAGGTTGCTGAGGCTGCCGTCGTTGGGGCGAGCGATCCGATGACGGGGCAGGCGATCGTGGCGTTCGTGATCTTGCGAGCCGATGCGGGCGAGAGCGGTCCGGAGGTCGTAGCGGAGCTGCGAGCCCATGTGGCCAAGGAGATCGGTGCGATTGCCAAGCCGCGGCAGATCATGGTTGTGGAGGAGTTGCCGAAGACCCGTTCAGGCAAGATCATGCGGAGGTTGCTTCGCGACATCGCCGAGAACAGGGAACTGGGAGATGTCACAACGCTGACCGATTCGTCGGTGATGACCTTGATCAAGGAGAATTTGGAGACCGTTAAGGCCGCTCAGGACTGACCGGCGGGCGCGGATCTGGGTAAAACTCCAGCCGTACACCATGCGTTTCTCCGCACAAGTTCACGAATGTCCCGTGATTCAGCCCAAGAGCCCGATATTCGTGGCTTTGTGCGGAGAAACGTCAAAGTGAGCTCGATAGGCTCACCGTTGACGAGAGGAGTGGACGTGGCTGATCTTGCAGTCGGGGACATCATCAAGAACATCACCGACGACGTGAAGTTGCTGGTGCAGGACCAGATCGAGCTGGCCAAGACCGAACTAGTGCCCGCAGCGAAGCAGGGTGGGACCGGCGTCGGCCTGTTCGGAGCCGCCGGATACTTCGGGCTCTCCGCGACCATATTGCTTTATTTCGCTGCCGCCTTCGGCCTGGTAGCAGCGGGCCTCGCGGCGTGGCTCGCGTTCTTGATCGTTGCCGTGGCGCTGCTGCTGATCGCGGGCATTCTGGCTGGGATCGGGTACCTGATCGTCAGGAGGATCAAGGGTCCGGATCGCACCGTTGCTCAGGCCAACCTTGCGGCGGCCGAAGTGAGGAGTGCAGCCGAGCGCGCCCTCGCCGCGGCGAACGCGCCGCAGATCGAGGGGCGGGTCGTACCCCCAACCAAAGCCATTACCTGAGCACTTCGAGCAGGCAACCAGCGAGAACGATCATCTGCTTACATGGCGGGGGCCGGGGTACGCGACATCCTGCTGGAGGGGCCGTGGCGTCATCGCGATATCGCTGCCAATGGGATTCGCTTCCATGTCGCCGTCGGCGAGCAGTTCAGTCCTCAGCGACCGCTAGTTGTGCTGCTACACGGATTCGGTGAGTTTTGGTGGGCGTGGCGACACCAGATACCGGCGCTGGATGAGGCCGGGTTCAGCGTGGCCGCGATGGACCTGCGCGGCTATGGCGCAAGCGACAAAACTCCCCGAGGGTATGACCCGCAGACCACCGCGTACGACGTCACTGGAGTGATCAAGAGTCTTGGATTCTCCACCGGCGTGGTGATCGGCCACGACTGGGGCGGAATGGCCGCTTGGGCCACCATGGCGTACGCGCCGGCTCCGCTCCGCGCCATGGTGAGTGTCGCCGCTCCACATCCGCTGGCCTTCCCGTGGCGCACCAACCTTCCTGCGCTGGCGTTTTTCCAGCTCCCGTTGCTCCCGGAGCGGCGGATCATGGCCGACGACGGACTCTACATCGAGGAACTGCTCCGCCGCTGGGCCGCCGACGGAGCTGAATTCCTGACCGCGGCAGAAGTGCGGCACTACCGCGACGCATTGATGTTGTGGCCGAGTCCGCACTGTGCCCTGGAATACCAACGGATGTTCGTCCGCAACCACCTGCGCGGGATGGGCCGCGACTTCCGGCGAGCTCTGCGGCGGCCGGTGAAAGTACCGTTGTTGTCGATCCACGGCCAAGAAGATCAGCTTGTGCCGGTGCAGGCGATGATGGCGGCCGAGAGGTGGGTCGACGCGCGGCACGATCTGATCAGCCTGCCCGCAGTGGGCCACCTGCCGCACGAGGAGGATCCAGCCGTCGTCGCGGCGGCAATTCTCGACTGGCTGAGGCAATTAGTGTCTGGTGAGTGAAGCAGACCTCCAAGGCGGTCCGCCGCACCTACTACGTGCTGACTGCGGGCAACACCTTGGCGGCCTCGCTGATTTGGGGCATCAACACGATCTTCCTGCTCGACGCCGGGCTCAGCAATTTCGAGGCATTCGCCGCCAACGCCTACTTCACCGCCGGCATGGTTCTCTTCGAGATTCCAACCGGAGTTGTTGCTGACCACTGGGGACGACGCGCCTCATTCTTATGCGGAACGCTGACCCTCGCCGTAGCCACGGGCCTTTACGTACTGCTCTGGCAACTGCACTCCGCCTTCGTGTGGTGGGCGATCGTCTCGGTACTCCTCGGGCTCGGCTTCACTTTCTTCTCTGGCGCAACCGACGCCTGGCTGGTCGACGCGCTTACCGCAACCAGGTTCGGGGGCCACCTCGACGACGTCTTCGCCAAAGGCCACGTGATCTTCGGTGCGATGACGCTGGGCGGCTCGGTGGCCGGCGGCTACCTGGCTCAACTCACTAATCTCGGCGTGCCCTACGTGGCGCGGGCGGCCGTTCTCGTTGGGATGTTCGCTGTTGCGTTGATCATGATGCGCGACCTCGGTTTCACTCCCACGCGCGGGGACCGGCCCTTGACTGAGATCAGGAGGATCCTGAACAGCTCGATCGAGCACGGCCTGAAGGTGCCGGCCGTTCGCGCCATCATGCTGGCCGGGATGTTCACAGGCGGCATCGGACTCTACGTCTACTACGCATTGCAGCCTCACCTGCTGGACCTGTGGGGGAATCAGAAGGCCTACGGCATTGCCGGCCTGGGCGCGGCGCTCGTCGCGGGAGCCCAGATTGTGGGCGGGCTGCTCACACCATCGATCCGCAAGGCTTTCAAGCGCCGGACCTCCGCGCTATTGATCTTGGAGGCCGTGGCCATCGTCCTGCTCGCCCTCATTGGGCTCATCGGGAGTTTCTGGGTGGTCGTTGTCCTGATCATGCTCTGGGGGCTGGTCGGCTCCGCCGCCGGACCCATCCGGCAGGCCTACCTGAACCACATGATCCGATCCCAACAACGCGCCACGATCCTTTCCTTCGACTCGTTGATAAATAGCGCGGGCGGCATCGTGGCACAACCCGTGCTGGGCAAGAGCGCTGATGTGTGGGGTTACCAGTTCTCCTACTTGCTTTCGGCCGTTGGCTCGGCACTCGCCTTACCCTTCATCGCCCGAGCACGCCACCTCAACATGCCGGCTGATCATGAAACGCCGCCGCCCGCCCCAAGCGCTGATGCCAGCTCAGCCAAGCAGATAGATTCGTGACTCCCACGGTTCGAGCTCGAGCGACGTCGAGTCCCCGTGGGTAGCCAGAAGTACCTGAGCGCCGGTCAAGTCCGGGGTGGCATCCGGCGGCACGCTCACGGGGACTGATGAGCAGTTAGCGATCATCACCAGCACCTGATCATCGAGGGTTCGAGTCAGCGCCCAGATCTGTTCGTGATCAGGCAGCAGGAGTTCGAACTGGCCGAGCACGATCACTGGATGATCATGACGAAGCCTGATCAGCTTCCGGAAGTGATGGAACACCGAGTCCGGATCCTCGATCTCGGCTTCGGCATTGATCGTGACGTAATTGGGGTTGGCCGGCAGCCAGGGAATCCCGTCGGTGAATCCAGCATGTGACGTGTCGTCCCACTGCATCGGCGTACGAGCGTTGTCCCGGCTCTTCACCGACAACGAGTGCAGCACGGCCTCAACCTCCATACCCAGGCTGAGCGCTGCAGCGTGGTAGTTGAGCGACTCGATATCGCGGTAGTGCTCGATGCTGGTGAAGTAGGTGTTAGTCATACCGAGCTCTTCACCTTGGTAGATGTACGGCGTGCCCTTGTGCATGTGTTGCACAGTGGCAAGCGTTTTAGCCGAGTTCGCCCGATGCTCGGGGCTGTCGTCGCCGAATCGCGACACCGCTCGCGGTTGATCATGGTTGTCCCAATACAGGGAGTTCCAGCCGACGTCGGCGAGGGCCAGCTGCCATTCATTCAGATTCTTTTTCAACGCCGGCAAGGAAAGCGGGGTCAGATCAAACTTGCTGCTGCCTTCCGGGCGCATGTCCAGGCTCACATGCTCAAAGGTGAACACCATGTTCAGCTCATGATTCGCCGGGTCCGTTGCCCGCCGAGCGGTTTCGATCGTGGAGCCAGGCATCTCGCCAACCGTAAGCAGACTCTGCGCGTCCAGCCCCACGGCAGTGTTCATCTCGGCGAGGAACTCATCGAGCCGCGGGCCATTGGCGGTGAACAAGAAGCACGGCACTCGGGTCCGGCCCGGGGCTGGTAGGCCATCGACAAGTTCGTGCTTGGAGATGAGGTTGATCACATCCATGCGGAACCCGTCCACACCGCGATCAACCCACCAATTCATCATGTCGTAGATGGCACGCCGCACCCCTGGGTTTTCCCAATTCAGGTCGGGCTGCTTGCGGCTGAACAGGTGCAGGTAATACTCCCCGCTGTGTTCGTCGAATTGCCAGGCCGAGCCCGAGAAGGCGGCTTCCCAGTTCGTTGGCTCCGCGCCCTCAGTGCCGGGTTGGAATCCCGGTCGTGGCGGCCGCCACCAGTACCAGTCTCGCTTGGGTGAGGCGGGATCACGCGACTCGATGAACCACCGGTGTTCATCGGATGTGTGGTTGACCACGAGGTCCATCACGATCTTGATGCCACGCTCGTGCACCCCCGCGATGAGCCGGTCCAAGTCCTCCAGAGTGCCGAAGATCGGATCGACGTCTTGATAGTCGCTGATGTCGTAGCCATTGTCGTCCATAGGTGAGGCGTAAACCGGCGAGAGCCAGACCACATCGACTCCCAACTGGGCCAGGTAGTCCAGGTGAGACAGGATCCCGGGAATGTCACCGGTACCGTCACCATTGCTGTCCGCGAAGGAGCGCGGGTAGATCTGGTAGACAACCGCCGACTTCCACCAGTCGGTCGGGCGGTCAATGGTTACAACGGCGGACTGTGTGGGCTCTGAGGTCACGCATCCGATCCTTCCACAGCAATTCCGAGAGAATCTTTCAGCGCGTTGATCTCCGTGGTGAGGTTGACACACGCGGCGTCGGCCATCTTGCGGCCCTTGGATGTGCGGAAGATTTCATGATCGGCAAGCTCGGTCAGCACGGCCAGCCGTCCGGCCAGGAACTGCTCCTCCGGCACCTGCGCGTACTCGGCGCGTACCGCTGCAACGTAGTCGGCGTAGTCTGCCGGATCGGTTGCGAGGATTGCCAGGTCGGCGTCGCAGAGCAGCTCACCCTCCGGGTCGCGCGGTCCGGGCTGGTGTGTTTCGGTCAGCCGTACCAGCCGTGCAACCTGGTTCAGGTCTTCTTGCTCGAGCCCGACCCGGCTCAGCTCGCGGAGCGCCAGGCGGGCCGAGGCCTCCTCATTGCTGATCTGGCCGGCGGGGATGGCGTAGATCGCGTCGTGGTACCACGCGGCAAGCTGCACCAGAAAGAGATCATGATCATCAGCCAGCTGGTCGATCATGGTGAGCACGTGGAGGAGGTGACTTGTGGTGTGGTAATGGCGATGCGGTTCGTTATATCGAGTGATCAGGTTCTCACCGACTTCCCGCTGGCGCGGCAAAGTGGCATTCCAGCGTGCGAGCAGCTCAGCTTCATGATCATCAGTGGGCATCGGGTCCTCCACGGTCTGGCCTCGGGTCGGTCAGATAGCGGGCCGGAATCGGTACCACCCGACTCCGATCCCATGGTCTCTGCCACCCACCAAGATCAAGTACGCCGTCCAACAGGTGCGCAGTCAACCCCCAGATGAGATGCCCGTTCACCTCGAACGCCGGCCCCGTGTAGCCCGACGGATGACTCACTCGGACGCGGTGTTCGGGGTCGGTGAGCACCGCGACCGGCACGATATCGATCGATGCAGCTTCGCGTGAGTCCATCACCGCCACCGGACTCGGTTCGCGCCACCAAGCGATGACTGCCGTGACGTCGAACCCGCTTACGGCGACGTACGCGGGTGGCAGCACGCCGAGCACTTCGACCCCGCTGCGCTCAACGCCGGTCTCCTCGGCGGCCTCGCGCAGCGCGGTGTCCGCCAGATCATGATCAGCTGAATCAGCAGCCCCGCCCGGAAACGCGATCTGCCCGGCGTGGGTACGCATCCCGGCCGCTCGCTCCACGAACATGATCTCCGGACCCTGCAGACCGTCACCAATCAAGATCAACACAGCGGCCGGCCGAGCCCCAACTCCTGGTCGGAGGGCGACTACGCGATTAAGCCTGGACTGCTCCGAAAGGGATTTGGTGAGGGTCTTGAGCCACTCAGGTCGCTCCGACTGAGCATCGATCATGGCGAGACCCCAAGATGCTTGCGCACCAGAGCGCGGATCTGCTCAGCCGATCTGAACGGCCCGGCGTGGCGATAGGCGATGGTGCCATTCGAGCGGACGAAGAAGGTCTGTGGGGGTCCGGTGATCTGCAGCCCAGCGCGTAATACCACATCGGGATCGGAAAGCTGTGGATACCTCCAGCCGGAGAGCTGCGCAAACTCAATCGCCAGCTCCGGTCGGGGATCATTGTGATCAATCCCGACGATCATGAGATCCGATTTGTTCGCCTTCGCCACCTCCGCGAGGTAGGGCGCTTCCTCCCGACACGGTCCGCACCACTGAGCCCAGATGTTGATCATCATCGGCTCGCCGCGCAGTCCAGCCAGTCTGACCTCGCGGCCGCCGCCCAGGCAAGGCAACACGACATCGGGCAGGCCGGACGGTATGGGCGCCACCTTCTTGTCCGAGCCTGGACAGTCAGCGATGCCCGCCGCCTCTTTCATGGCCGCAAGATCTGTTGAAACCTCCGAGGTCGGGACGGCCTCAGTTGGCGACTCGACTGGCAGTGTCGGCGCTGCAGACCCAGCACAACCCTCCAGTACGAGTACGGCGACTGTTAGTGCCAGCCAGCCGCGCCCCCTCATCATCCCCGCGGCTCCCGAACCAGCTTGGCCGCCTTGATCGGATCGGTCTGGCCTTCTCCGTACGCGGGGCACAGGCGGGCCACCGGGCAGGCGCCGCAGGCGGGGTTTCGCGCGTGGCAGCGCCGCCGCCCATGCCAGATGACGTTGTGGCACAGCTGCGTCCAGTCCTTGGGCGGGAACAGCGCACCAACCGCGTCCTCGATCCGGTCCGGATCGGTTTCGGTGGTCCAGCCGAAACGTCGTACCAGACGTCTGAAGTGGGTATCGACAGTGATGCCTGGAATACCGAAGCCGTTGCCGAGGACCACATTGGCCGTCTTCCGGCCGACGCCTGGAAGAGTCACCAGATCCTTCATGCGCTTGGGCACTTCACCGCCGAACCGCTCAGTCAGCGCGGCCCCCAGCTTGATCAGCGTGTCAGTTTTGGCCCGGAAGAAGCCCGTGGGCTTGAGGAGCTCCTCCATTTCCGCCCGATCGGCGGCGGCGTACGCGGCCGCCTCGGGATAGCGGGCGAAGACCACTGGCGTTACCAAGTTGACCCGTTTGTCAGTGCTCTGGGCGGACAGAATTGTGGCCACGAGCAGTTCAAGTGGGGTGCTGAAATCGAGCTCAATGTGCGCGTCGGGATAGGTGGCTGCCAGGATGCGGTTCATCGCGCGCGCACGGCGTACCAGCGCCGTGTGCGATTTGTCGAACGGCACAATCGGAGCCTGGTCCGCGACACCGGAGGCCAGCTTCGCGGCGCCGCCTGACCTGCTCGAACTCATGCCATCACAGTAGTTCAGAGGCAGGTCTGACTTGGGCACTGCTCGCGCGACCGACGCACGCGGAGCGGTGTATCCGGCCCTGACGCTGCTGAGCATTCGACGGTAGCGTTGCCCTCGATGACCCGTGATCAGGGAGGTACCGCGTGGATCCGGAAGTCTTGAAGAAGGCACCCCTGTTTGCCGGGCTTGAAGACGAAGCCGCGACCGCACTCGCCTCTGCAATGGGCAGCCTGCATCTCAACAAGGGGGACGTGTTATTCCACGAGGGAGATTCTGAAGACCGGCTATACATCCTGGTCAGCGGCAAGATCAAGTTAGGCCGCAGCGGATCGGCAGGGCGTGAGAACCTGCTTGCCGTACTCGGACCCGGCCAGATGTTCGGAGAACTGTCGGTTTTTGATCCGGGGCCACGATCGACCACGGCTACTGCGGTTACGGCGTGCGAGCTGCGGACCCTGGAACACGACGAGCTGATTCCCTGGCTGACCGATCGACCTGAGGTCGCACAGGGCTTGCTCGGTCAGCTGGCTGCGCGGCTCCGGCGCTCCCACGACGTGGTCGCGGACCTGGTCTTCTCCGATGTTCCGGGCCGGGTCGCCAAGCAGCTCCTGGAGCTGGCGCAACGGTTCGGGGACAAGCGTGAGGACGGTATGCACGTGCACCACGACTTGACCCAGGAGGAGCTCGCGCAGCTGGTTGGCGCCTCGCGCGAGACGGTCAACAAGGCCCTCGCGGACTTCGCGGCCCGCGGCTGGATCCGGTTGGAGCCCCGCTCGGTGACGATTCTCGATGTCGAGCGAGTGGAGCGCCGGGCGAGATAGAGCGGCGGCTCGACGGCTCCCTTACTCCTCGTCGGAACGCACGTACACGTTCGTTGCTCACGCTCTACACGCGTTGCAAAGTGTGTCTCGCATCAGGAACGCACGTGTACGTCGGTTTCTGCCCATTCCCCGGGCCGCGACGATTGAAGGGTGGCACCCGGCTCGCACGTTCAACCTCTATGGGAACGGGCGAGCCGGGAATCAGGTCAGCGCCTGGAGTCGGGCCCTCAGGCGGTACCGAGGGTTACGTCGACGGTCTGCGGGGAGCCGCCGTCGCGGATGAAGGTGACCGTGACCGTCGTCTCCGGCGCATAAAACCGGGTCGCCGCGATCAGCCCGTCTGTCGTTGTGGTGTAGAAGTCGTTGATCTTGATCACCAGATCACCAGCGCGCAGGCCGGCCTGATCAGCAGGACCGCCGCTGACGACCTCACCCAGCGGCACACCCGCTGAGGTGGGCAGCTGGGAGTCGGAACCGGTCAGCCGCACCCCGAGCTGAGCGTTGTGAGATGTGCCAGTGGTGATCAGTTCGTTGGCGACACGGACCGCAACGTCGGAGGGAATCGCAAAACCAATGCCGATGTTGCCTTGCTGGCCACCGTCGGCGCCGGAGCTGGTGCTGGCGATCGAGGAGTTGATGCCCACCACCGCACCGTTGAGATCAACCAGCGGGCCACCCGAGTTGCCCGGGTTGATCGCGGCGTCAGTCTGCACGGCCAGATAAACCGCGTCGTTGTTCGTACCAGAACGGACCGGCCGAGCAGTGTTGGACACGATGCCGCTGGTGACCGTCTCCGAGAGGCCGAGCGGCGCGCCCGCGGCGACCACCGTCTGCCCAACCTTGACCTCGCTGGACTTCGCGAAGCTGGCCGGGTTCAGATCATTGACGCCGTCAACCTTGATTACCGCCAGATCGTTCGAATCGGACATCCCAACAACCTTGGCCGTAGCCGTCGTGCCGTTGTGGAAGGTGACCGTAATGGTCGCCTGGTCTCCGGCGCCCGCGATCACGTGGTGATTGGTCAAAATGTGCCCCTCCTTGTCAAGCACCACGCCGCTACCGATGCCGCTGCTGCCAGCCGACTGTACGGCGATCGTCACCAACGACGGCTCGATCTTCGCAGCAGCGGCCGATACCGTGCCGTCCAGCGCTGGGCTCGGCGCAGCCGCGCTCGTGACGTCGACCGGCGAGGTGATGCGGCCGTCCACCAGGTAGGCGTACGAGCCCACGCCGACGCCGGCACCCAGTACGGCCGCAATCGCCGCACCGGCGATCAAGGCGCCTGTTCGGCGCCTCGCGCGCGTCCCGGTTGGGGCAGCTACCGGACTGTGGCTGAGCGGGGAAACACCTTGCGGAGCCGGAAAATCGGCTGCGGTGTAGCCGCCATACTGCCCGCCGGTGTGGCCGCCGTGCTGGCCGCTCGCACTGCCGCCATACTGCCCGGTCGGCGGCAGGATGACGGTGGGTTCCTCATTCGAACCCGGGGTAAGCGGATTTCGGAAGTCTGGGGTGTTGTTGCCTGGTTGCTCGGTGGGGTTCATGGCTTCGAGAGTGGCTCGGAATCCTATGTGGGTCCTGTGTGGCAAGAATGAGCTCGCTGAGCAATTTCCCCACCGCATTGAACGGCCGTCGCGGTCTATCCCCACTCCTCCAGATACTCCAGCTGCGCTCGTACCGACTGCTCGGCCGCCGGCCACAGGCTGCGATCAACATCGGTGTACACCCGGGCCACCACGTCACCAGCCGTCCGGTCCCCCGCCGCGAGTGCGGCTCGCACCTGGTCGAGGCGCTCCAGGCGGTGGTGGCGATAGAAGGACAGCCACGCCGCCGGCTCGGTGACAACCGGCCCGTGACCCGGTAGTAGCTCAGCGACGTTGCGCGTTGCGACCAGCCGCGTGAGCAGTTCCAGCGAATCGAAGTAGGCGGCAAGATCGCCGTCCGGGTAGGTGATCACCGTCGTGCCGCGGCCCAACACCATGTCACCGGTGATCAGCCGGCTGACCCCATCA
>JBKPBV010000020.1:0-12020 GCA_046727055.1 Actinomycetota bacterium
GAATTGTTGATCGACACCATGCCGGCGCTGATCTTGTCGCGAAACGCGAAGGCGTCCTTGGGATCGGTGGTGTAGATGGAGGATGACAGCCCGTAGCCCGGAGCATTTGCGAGCTCGATCGCTTCGCTCAACGACTGATAGGTGGCTACACCGACGATCGGCCCGAAAGTCTCCTCCATGAAGATCCGGTCACCGGGGCGTACACCGTCGACCACCGCGGGGTGGTAGTAGAGCCCGGTGTCCGGGTCACCGACGAAGCCGTTCCGCGGGTTGGCTTTCGTGATCTTGCCGTACGCCGCCTGGACAACGTGATGCGCCTGGATCCAGCCCAGGAACTCCTCGTAGCGTGCTGCGAACTTCTCGTCGAGCATCGGACCCATCAACACGTCCTGAGTCGGGTCGCCGACCCTGGCGCTGGCCACCGCCGCACTGAACCGGGTCAGGAACTGATCATGGATTGACTCGTGCACGATCACGGTGCCAAGCGAGGTACAGCGCTGCCCGGCCGTGCCGAACCCCGAGAAAAGCGCACCTTCGACCGCAAGATCAAGATCGGCTCTCGGGGTGACCACCAGCGGGTTCTTGCCGCCCAGCTCCAGACACGCTGTCTGCAGATGGCGGCCTGTCAAAGCTCCGACCTCACGACCGACGGCAGATGAACCGGTGAAGCCGACCTTGTCGATCAGCCCGGCCTCCAGTGATTGCTCGAGCCCGGAGAAGGTCGCAGCTCCATCGGCGTACACGACGTTGAAAACCCCGTCCGGCAGGCCGCCGCCTCGGACTACGAGTTCGTGGAACGCCGCGCTCGCGACAGCGGAGTATTCAGCCGGTTTCCACACGATCGTGTTGCCAGCCAGCAGCGCCGGCACGATGTACCAGGACGGTACGGCGACCGGGAAGTTCCCGGCGGTGATGACGGCGACAGTGCCGACCGGCCTGCGGAAGGTGAACAGCTGCTTGGCCGGCATCTCGCTCGGCACCGTTTGCCCGTAGAGTCGCCGGCCTTCGCCGAGGAAGAAGTCACAGGTGTCGCTTATCTCGCGCACCTCGCCGAGCGCTTCGACGTACGGCTTGCCGATTTCGGCGGTGATCAGCCGTGCTAGGGCCGCCGCGTTGTCTTCGACCAGACGGCCGACGTGTGCGATCGCCCGGCCGCGGATCGGCGCGGGTATGGCAGCCCATGATTCCTGAGCCTTCTTGGCCGCTTCGGCGGCCCTGACGAAGGTGGACGCGTCACCGAAGGACACCTCCCCGACCACTTCATCGAGGCGGGCTGGATTGGTACTCGGCAACGTACGACCGCCCGGCACCGGCGCGCCGTCGACCACCGAGGTCACCAACCCGCGGACGCCTGGCGGCCCCTGGGGGATCGTTCCGCCGGTCCTGATTCCATTCACGCGTACTGCAACTCCTTGCTGGCGACGCGAACCACAGAGCGGCGGGTCGCTCCGAGGGCCTCGTCAATTTCATCCTCACTCACTGATAACGCGGGACGGAAGCGGATCGAACGCTCGCCGCAGGGCAGCACGATCACCTGTTCCTCCGTCCGCAGATCGGTAACCGCGGCGTCGCGCTCATCGCGGGTCTCGAGGTCGAACGCCACGAACAGACCACGACCGCGGACATTGCTGATCAGCCCCGATTCGTCGCGAAGTTCCTCGAGTCCGGCAACAAGTCGCTCCCCTTTCGGCCCCGCCTGCTCGATCAGCCCCTCGGCCTCGATGATCTCCAAGGCCCGGCGTGAGCGGACCATATCGACCAGCCCGCCGCCCCAGGTCGAGTTGATGCGTCCGGAGACGTTGAACACGTTGTCTGGCACCTCGTCAACCCTGCCACCGGCCATGATGCCGCCAACCTGTGCCTTCTTGGAGAAGGCGACGACGTCGGGCTGGATGCCCAACTGCTGATACGCCCACGCAGTGCCCGTGGTGCCGACTCCGGTCTGCACTTCGTCCAGGATGAACAGCGCATCATGTGAGTGCACTAGTCGAAGCATGGCCTGCAGAAACTCCGGTCGCATGTGGTTGTCGCCGCCCTCGCCCTGGATTGGCTCGGCGATGAAGGCCGCAATGTCGTGCGGGTGTTCGGCAAATGCTCGAGCTGCTTGGTCAAGGGCGTGCTGCTCTGCGGCGATCACCTCGTCGAGATGATCACTGAGCGGATATCTGATTGCCGGTACGTCGATCCTCGGCCAGTTGAACTTCGGGAATCGATCCGTCTTGTGCGGTTCGGTGTTGGTCAATGACAGCGTGTAGCCGCTGCGACCGTGGAATGCATGCGTCAGGTGCATGATCTGGGTGCCAAGATTGCGATCCCGGCCAACCGCCTCGTTCTTCCGGCTCTTCCAGTCAAACGCGACCTTGAGCGCATTCTCCACGGCCAGTGCGCCGCCTTCGATGAAGAACAGGTGGGGGAGCGCGGAATCACCGAGCACGCGCACAAACGTCTCGACGAACTCCGCATAGGCGGTGCTATAGGTATCAGGATTGGCCGGCTTGTTGGCAGCGATCTCGGCCAGCTTTGCCATGAACGTCGGATCGTCGACGATGCCGGGCGGGTTGAGCCCAAGAGGAGCCGATGCGAAGAACGTATACATGTCGAGATAACGCTCGCCGGTACGAGCATCGACCAGCCGGCTGCCTCGGCTGCGACGCAAATCCACCACCAGCTTCATACCATCGGTCAGCACGTGGCGTGACAGGACCTCGTGCACCTCCGACGGCTGGAGGTATGTCTGTTCGGCCATTGGTCTCCTTCCCCCGAGCAAAAAAAATCCATGTGACCCCCACACAGGTGCCACAGATTCTAACGCAAGGAGTCAAATTCTGCGCCAATATGCCGACGAGCTGATCCGCTCAGTCGCAAAGACCCAGCGCCACAGACATCTCCGATCGGGTCGTCGCCAGCATGGATCGGGCCTCGGCCCGGGTGGCTGCGAGGTCGAGGCTGCGAGGGACATCCAGATGTGCCTCTAGATAACACTTGAGTTTCGGCTCGGTGCCGGAGGGCCGGACCACGACCTTGATCATTTCGCTAGTGATCAACACCGCATCGCTCGGCGGCAATTGCTCTGTGCCGTGCTCAAGATCGACTACCGACGTCCGCTGGCCGCTGAGAATCCTCGGTGGGCTCGCCCGAAGCCGAGCCATAGCTGCCGCGATGATCTTGGGATCATCGACGCGTACCGACATCTGGTCGGTCTCATAGACCCCGTAGCGGCGCGCGATCTCGTCCAGCCGGTCCGCCAGGTTCCGCCCCTCGGCCTTGAGACCCGCAGCCAGCGTCAGCAATCGCGCCAATGCGGATATGCCGTCCTTGTCAGGTACTGCCTCCGGGTCAACGCAGTAGCCAATGGCCTCTTCATAGCCATACACCAGTCCAGGGACCCGTCCGATCCACTTGAACCCTGTCAGCGTATAGACGAAAGGTTGGCCGTACGCCGCCGCGATTGTTGCGAGCAACGAGCTGGAAGAGATCGAGCATGCGTACGTGCCGCGGACGCCACGCCGCAGCGCATCTTCGCCCAGCAGCACACCGAGCTCATCACCGCGCAGCATCCGCCATTGCCCGTCGATCACAACGGCCGCTGCCAAGCGGTCGGCATCTGGGTCGTTGGCGCTCACGAGGTCAGCACCGGTGTCTTGCGCCCGCGCAAGTGCGAGATCGATGGCACCCGGATCCTCTGGGTTTGGGAAGGCCAGCGTCGGGAACCTGGGATCCGGCTTGGCCTGCTCTCCGACAGTCTGGGCGGGCGGAAACCGGCAGGATTCCACGACTTGCTCGACCAGCGACCCACCCACCCCGTGCAGTGGTGTATAAACCCAGTTCAGTTGGCGGGGCGCCTCTGGTGGCACCCAGGACGCGATGCGGTCAACGTAGGTATCCACCAGCTCCGCACCCACGACAGCGTACGAGGGGGAGCGTGGGACGTCGTCGAGGCCCTGCTTGGCGACTTCATCGATCCTGGAGGAGATCTCCGCGTCTGCGGGCGGCACAATCTGGGAACCGTCCCCGAGATAGACCTTGTAACCGTTGTCCTGAGGCGGATTGTGCGATGCGGTGACCACCACGCCCGCCACACAGCCAAGGTGGCGGATGCCGAAGGCCACCACCGGCGTGGGCACTGGTCCGGGCGTGATCATGGTCTGGAAGCCAGCGCCAGAGATGATCTCCGCGGTGTCTCGAGCGAAGACATCAGAGTTGCGCCGAGCATCGAAGCCGATGATCACCTTTCCACCGGCCAAACCATGATCAAGAAGGTAGCCGGCAAGCGCGGCAGCCGCCTGACCGACGACCACCCGATTCATTCGATTGGGTCCGGGACCCAGCGCGCCGCGCAACCCTGCCGTGCCGAACTGGAGTCGAGCAGAAAACGCATCGACAAGCTCTGCTACCGCCTGAGCATCTCCGGAAGCCGCTGCAGTGAGTAGCTCGTCCACCTCCTGCCGTGTTTGCGGATCCGGATCCTGCTCACGCCAGCTCGCGATTGCGTGCGCGAGGTCGCTGGAGAGAGGCGGCGCGCCAGGCCTCACAGGACCGCCGCGATTCCCGCGAGCAGTCGGCGCAGTCGTGGCGCCGCCTCCTGCCCGGCTACCAGCACGTCCTCATGGCGGAGCGGTTCCGGCGAGATGCCCGCCGCCAGGTTCGTGACGAGGGAGATGCCGAGGACTTCTGCGCCTAGCTCGCGCGCCGCGACGGTTTCGAGCGTGGTTGACATGCCGACCATGTCGCCGCCCAGCACTCCGGCCATCCGGACCTCAGCCGGAGTTTCGAACTGTGGGCCGCCAAATTGCACGTAGACCCCCTCGGGCAGTCCCGGATCGATCGACCGAGCAAGATCGCGAAGCCGTCCCGAGTAGGCCATCGACAGGTCAATGAAGCGCGCGCCAAGCAGGGGAGTCTTGCCTGTCAGATTGATGTGATCGCGGATCAGCACTGTGGTGCCAGGCGGCCAGTCCCGGTTGAGACCACCGCATCCGTTGGTCAGCAGGATCACAGTGGCGCCCGCTGCTACGGCTGTGCGCACTCCATGAACCACCTGATCGACCCCAACTCCCTCGTAAAGGTGAGTACGCCCAGTGAAGATCGCCGCGATCTTGCTCGTGGGGGTCCAGACAATGCGGAGCGCGGCGCCATGACCGATCACGGTCGGCTGCGCGAAGCCCGGCAGCTCGGCCAGTTCGCAGCTGCCAATTGGCTGACCAAGATCATCCGCGGCGGCCGACCATCCTGATCCCAACACAAAAGCAGTGTCGAGTTGCGGGATGCTGAAGCGCTCCAGGATGGCTGCTCCGGCAACCTTCGCGAGGGCGTACGGATCGGAAGGCAGAGCATCGGAAGCCATGCTCACCACCCGCTGACGCAAGGACGCGAGCGTAGCTCGGCCACATAGTCGTTGGGCGCTCCGGCCGCATCAGCAGCGTCAGCGAGAATGCCAATTGTTCGGGCACTCGGGATGCCGCCCTCGAAGTCGTTCAGCACATACACCCAGGCGGTCAACTCGCCATCGAGGGTCGCCACCCGAACTCGGAGCTTGCGGTACAGACCGGTGTCAGCGCTTTCCCATTGATCAAGAGCGTTCTCGTCGCCGCTCGTCACCTCGTACAGTGCGACGAAGACCTGACTGCGGGGTTCCTCGACCAATGTCGGCAGCGCACCATCCCAGCCCTCGCCCCCGAAGGTGATCCGCCATCCCACTACCCATCCAGTGCCACGCTGCGGCGAGTGCGGGCAGCGATCTGCCATCTGGTTTGGATCAAGGTTGCTTCCGTACGCCGCGTACAGCACAGCAGCGAGGGTATCTGGTCTGCGCTTTCGCAGCGAGATGGAAAATGCCGAATGTGACCCGGCTGCAGGGCGGAGAATGCGCGCGCCAAGATGGAGGGCAGCCGCGACCGCTTCGTGAAGATCATCTGTGGCAAGGTGACGGGCATGCGAGCGGTGGCGTGGCCCGGCTCCAGGCGAGTGAGTTGATCTTCCACTGGGATTGCGGCCGCGCAGCAGCTCACTGTTGATCAAGTGTCTGAGTCGTTCAATGCGCGCGCAGCTCTAAGAACCGTCTCTCCATCAATGGCCGGCTCGATAGCCGAGCCGCGCGGCGACCCTATGGCAGAGGCATGATCAGCGTATTGATCCCTCCGGATATCGTTCTTGCGTGACAGTGGCATCTCCAGCCGCCGTTACAGCGGTCACTGCTTTGCTCCGCGGCCGCACCTGGGTTGCGCTCACTGGTGCGGGGATCTCAACCGACTCCGGCATTCCGGACTACCGCGGGCCAACGTCGGTACGTGCCACCCCAATGCAGTACAGCGAGTTCGTCGGCTCCGCAGAGGCACAGCGGCGGTACTGGGCCCGCTCCTATCTTGGTTGGCGCCGAATCGGTCATGCGCAACCGAACGCCGGACATCGTGCACTCGCAGATCTGGAATTGGCGGGACTGGCCGGCGTGATCACTCAGAACGTGGACGGACTGCACTCAGCCGCCGGCAGCCGACACGTGATCAACTTGCATGGCGACATCGCCAGCGTCGTATGCCTGGAGTGCGGTGAGCGCTCGGCGCGTAGCGAGCTGCAGCGCCAGCTGGCGAAGGTGAATCAGCAAGTCGACGAGTCGCACGTTCTGGAGCATGCCGAACTACGGCCGGACGGAGACGCAGTGGCGCGGGATTGGCAGCACTTCCAGCTCGTCGGTTGTGCGTACTGCGGCGGTCGGCTCAAACCTGATGTCGTGTTCTTTGGCGAGTCAGTGCCGAGGTGCCGGGTCGATGACGCGTACGCGCTTGTGGAACGCGCAGACGTGTTGGTGGTCTTGGGCTCGTCCCTTACGGTGATGTCCGGATTCCGTTTCGTGCGGCACCAGGCCAAACGTCAGCAACCGGTCGTGATCATCAATCGAGGTCCGACTCGTGGCGATGAGCTCGCCAGCCTGAAGATCGACTGTGGATGCTCGGAAACGCTAGTTGAGCTGCAGGCGACTTTGCTGGCCTAGCCTTACTCGAACATGTCTCCAAACATGTCGCCGATTCCGCTTCCGATGTCGCTGGCCCCTTCGCCGATGCCGCCCATGAGCTCGCCGGCCCCTTCACCGACACCTGAGAACATGTTGCCCATCCCGCCGAACAACAGACCGCCAAGCAGCATGCCGGAGAGCATGTCGCTGCCACTCCAGCGACTGTAATAGCCCTGGGCCCACGGGGCGTATGCCTGCCCGCCTTCCCAGTAAGGGACGCGCTGTGCGCCGACCTGCACCGTGCGGATGTACGGGTCGGCTCCTGCGAGCACTCTTTCGGCGTCGGCGGGGCATGCCGGCACGGAACGCGGTACGCCTCCAGGGGGCGCCCATGTGACGTCCTGCGATGATGGGCCGTGCGCGGGGTTGAAAAAGCAGGGAGGACGCTTAGCCGGCAATGGCTGATCTGCGATCCGTGCCTTGACGCAGGCAACTGCGTAGCGCCCATCCTCCAAGATCTCGGTGACGTGCCGGATCTCCTCGGGTTTAGTCACAGCGTCCAGAGACATCTTCGCGTTGTCATAGGCGTCCAGGGCGCGCTGGTAGTCCTGCTGCATCGCCTCGTCGAGCGCATGTCCGGCGACATCGGAGTCCAACCGCTGCAGTTCCTCGCCAAACTTTGTGACGTCCTCATCAGCTGCGCGCTTGGACGTGGAAAGTTGAGTCTCCAGTGCCGCCCGCTGCTCGGCTTGGCGCTGCCCAACGGCATGCCGCCGGTAGAGTGCAACACCGCCCACGATCAGTGCCACCACAATCAGGAGCACGAGGAGATCTGCCATGGCTCACAGTGTGCCCGCGCCCGCCGTGGTTTCCCCTGGTGAAAGCGTCTTCTTACTTACCTTTTAGTCCGCAGCTAGGAACTCTTAGGCTTGTGCTAACAACCGGTTGTGTCGTACCCACGATCCGAGCTTCTAGTCGACGATCTCGCACAGAGTAGAACCGCTCGTCACCGTCGCGCCGACCTCGGCCTTGAGGTTCGCAACGGTGCCACTTCGATGTGCTGTCAGTGGCTGCTCCATCTTCATTGCCTCGAGCACCACGACCAGGTCGCCAGCTCGCACAAAGTCACCCTCCGCAACTGCGACTTTGACGATCGTGCCCTGCATGGGTGAGGTCAAGGCGTTGCCAGAAAGAGTCTTGGTCGATGCCCCGCTTTGACGCCTGACCGGCTTCCTGGGGCGGCCGGCACCGGATCCGTTGGCTGTGCCAAGCCCCGCTGGCACCATGACCTCCAGCCGCTTACCGTTGACCTCCACCACAACTTTCGAGCGCTTGACCGGCTCAGGAGTTTCGACGGGCGGGCCCGCGTACGGCGGGATCTGGCCGGCAAATTCGGTCTCGATCCAGCGTGTGTGTACCCCGAACCTCCCGTCTTCCGCTGTAAACGCTGGGTCCTCCAGAACAGCCCGGTGGAAGGGGACAACGGTGGGCATGCCCTCGATCACCAGCTCGCTTAATGCACGTCGGGATCGCTCGAGCGCCTGCCTGCGAGTGGCCCCGGTGATGATGATCTTGGCGATCAGCGAGTCGAAACTGCCGGGCACGGTCATGCCGGTGAGGTAGCCTTCATCGACCCGGACGCCAGGCCCCGAAGGCGGCCGCCAGGTCGTCAGCGTTCCGGGTGCGGGCATGAAGTTGCGCCCCGGATCTTCAGCATTGATCCGGAATTCGATCGAATGTCCGGTGACGGCGGGATCGTCATATGCCAGCGCTTCACCATTTGCGATTCGGAACATCTCGCGTACCAGGTCCAGTCCTGTGACCTCCTCTGAAACCGGGTGCTCGACCTGAAGCCGGGAATTGACCTCCAGGAATGAGATGGTCCCGTCCTGGCCGACAAGGAACTCGCACGTCCCGGCTCCCACGTAGCCGGCTTCGCTGAGGATTGCCTTGGAGGAGGAGTAGATGCGCTCCACCTGTTCAGCCGATAGCAATGGTGCCGGCGCCTCCTCCACCAGCTTCTGGTGGCGGCGCTGCAGCGAACAGTCTCGGGTCGACACCACGATTACATTGCCGTGGCTGTCAGCCAGGCATTGGGTCTCAACATGCCGAGGTTTGTCCAGGTAACGTTCGACGAAGCATTCACCGCGGCCGAATGCCGTCACAGCTTCGCGTGTTGCGGACTCGAAGAGCTCGGGGATTTCGCTCATCTCTCGCGCGACCTTGAGACCGCGGCCGCCGCCGCCGAACGCAGCCTTGATCGCAATGGGCAACCCGTGCTCAGTCGCGAAAGCGACAACAGCATCGGCGTTGTCAACTGGGCCAGGGGTGCCGGGCACCAAAGGCGCTCCGACTTTCTGGGCGATGTGCCGGGCCTGGACCTTATCGCCCAAAGCCTCGATGGCGGCAGGCGGTGGGCCGATCCAGGTCAGCCCCGCATCGATCACAGCCGCAGCGAAGGACGCGTTCTCGGCGAGGAAGCCGTAGCCCGGGTGGATGGCGTCGGCGCCGCTGCGGGCGGCGATATTCAGAATCTTTTCGATATCGAGGTAGGTCTCGGATGGAGAGGTGCCGCCGAGCGCGTACGCCTCATCAGCAAGTGAGACGAACAGTGAGTCGTAGTCCTGATCAGCGTAGATCGCGACACTAGTGAGCCCCGCGTCGGCGGCCGCACGGATCACCCGGACGGCGATCTCGCCGCGGTTGGCGACAAGCACCTTGCTGATTGCCACGCATCCTCCCCCTCGAAAAGCAATCCCACCGGCCAACTCTAGTGCCGCGCGACCAAGCTAAATTTCCCGCGCAGCGGAACGGTCCAGCTCAGCTGGCTAGCCGGTTCGATTGCACTCTGACGGGCAGCCCGTCGGATTCGCCTCCTTCGTCGCTCGCGAACGTCCGCCACGCTTCCACGCAGCCCGGCCGCGAGCTTCTGCAGTCGGCGAAGCGGGCCGCCCGTCATAATGCACGTGGCCTAGGCTGCCCATCGGGCTGTCAATCCGGATCGGAGGGCATTGGTGACGCGACGCGGTTGGGTGCTGTTCGTCACACTAGGAATTCTCTGGGGAATTCCCTACCTGTTCATCCGCGTCGCGGTTTGGGACTTTGATCCTGTTGTTGTGGCATTCGGGCGTACCGCCATCGGCGGGCTGCTGCTTCTTCCCCTGGCTATTCGATCCGGCGCGCTGAAGCCGCTGCTGCCGTATTGGAAAATCCTTCTGGTCTATACAGCAGTCGAAATCATCGGCCCCTGGGTGTTGCTGGGACACGCCGAAACTCGCCTCAACAGCTCGACCACGGGTCTGCTCATCGCCATGGTGCCGATTGTTGCCGCCATCATCGTGACCGTGATGGGGCACGATCGCTTTGACTTTCGACGCGTCGCGGGCTTAGTCGTCGGATTTGTCGGTGTGGCCCTGCTGGTAGGTCTAGACATCGAGGTCGATGACCTGATCGCGATCGGCCAGGTCATGCTGGTCGTGGTCGGGTATGCGATCGGGCCAATCATCATCAGCCGCAAGCTCGCCGATCTGCCGCCGATCGGGGTCGTCACCGCATCACTGGTGGTCGCCGCCGTGGCGTACACCCCGTTCGCCCTGTTCGCCTGGCCCGCGCAGGTGACGGCGCGAGCGGCAGGGTCTGTAGTCATCCTTGGTATCGTCTGCACCGCTGTCGCGTTTCTGGTGATGTTTGCGCTCATTGCCGAGGCCGGTCCCGCCCGCATGACCTTGATCACTTACATCAATCCGGCGGTCGCGATCCTGCTCGGCGCCCTCGTCCTCAACGAACCCATCACAGTCGGCATCCTCATCGGATTCCCGCTGATCATCCTCGGATCGATCCTCGGCACCTGGCGCTCGCCGGAACCCGACTTGACCGTGCCTAGCTCCGTCGAACCCGCCGACGAACCGACCATCCGCTGAGGGCTGCGAGCGCCGTAAACTCGCCACCATGGTCAAGCAATTGCGGGGAGCGTAGCCGCACGTAGTCCCGACCGGCGACGGGTCGGAAGCATGAGCTCCCTCGAAGCTGCGAGCGTCGGCAAATCGCGCCTCCTGGCTGCGAGCGTCGGCTGAATCGCGCGCCGCCGCACGGAGGAGGAGTGAGCAGAGGCGTTCTTTCCTCTGCAAGCGACGACGACGGCGGCGGATCCAAAGCGCGATTGCGCGAGCAGCAAGCCCAAAAGAGATTGCGCGAGCAGCCACCAAATAAAAATGGGTGTGGGCCCCTCCAAGTATGAGTTGCAGGGGCCCACTGGTAGCCGGAGTGAAAGCGACGTCTCCAGCTGACCGGGCGACCCAATGGGTCCCAACCGCCCGTCACCGGCGGCTGCGGCGAGTTGCCTCACCGAACGGACCCTTGGCTCGGTCCCGGCCGCGCCCCCCTTTCGGAAGTGCGTAAGAGATTTCTACCGCCTCTCAGGGCGGCCCGCAACCCAATCCAGAAAAGAAAATCCAGCAACTTTCCTATCCACCGGGCTGTCCACAGAAGAGGCGCATTCATGCACCGAAATGATCAAATTCTCCACAGTCCAGGACGACCGTCTGTGGACATTGGATGGAGCCGCCTGAGCGGCCAGCTGACCGATGGAGACGCATTAGTCTGTTGTCGTGCAACCGCCACCAGACATGAAGGACTGGACCTGGACACTGACCCAACGGTGCAATCAATGCGGGCTGTCGGCGGGTGAGATCAAGCCCGAAGAGTTCGCTGAGCGCGCCTTCGTCGCTGGCGAGGAATGGGTTCAGATCTTGCGCTCAAGTCCTGCGGTCACGGCACGTCCACGGCCGTATGTCTGGTCGCCTCTCGAGTACGGCGCTCATGTTCGAGACGTGTACCGCCTTTTCGATGCCCGGCTTGCCCTGATGCTCAATGAGGACACGCCGACCTTCAGTTACTGGAATCAGGACGATACGGCCATCAAGGAGCGGTACAGCGAGCAAGACCCGGAGGTCGTCGCCGACGAGCTCGAGGCCACCGCGCAGGAGTTTGTTGCTCGGATACAGGCCCTCGAGCCGGCTCAGTACGAACGCCGTGCCTTCAGATCGGATGGCAAGGAGTTCACTGTCGTGAC